>CAZTDB010000211.1:0-5148 GCA_964612385.1 uncultured Ignavibacteriaceae bacterium | reverse complement strand
TTCTTCTCTCCATTCAGCTTGTCTAAGTGTTTCACCCGAGCGTGCAATAGCTGTGCTTACTCCCTCTCCTTTAGGAGAGGGCTGGGGTGAGGTTATATCATCAATTGAACGAACAGCAAGCGATGGAACTGCTTCAACCGTAAACGGACCTGTTACTCTATGCTTTGATCTGTCAACAAATGGTTTGTCATAAAGTGTTTCTGTTGCAGGCGGCTCGTTGTTGGCAATGGATTTTAATGTAACGTGCGGAACGGTTTCATACTTGAATCCGCTGCCGACTCCTTCATCCGGATGTGCAAGCTCGTAATAATCGAAAAGTGCTGTCATAAGTCTTTGTTTGGCAAGTGTAATTGCAACACGAGAAGTATCGCAGGTAATCCATCTCCGACCCCATTGTTCTGCAACGTAAGCAGTTGTTCCGCTTCCGCAGGTTGGATCAAAAACAAGATCGCCGGGATCGGTCGTCATTAGCATACAACGCTGAACGACTTTAATTGCAGTTTGTACAACATATTTTTTTTCTTGCTCTGCTGTCCCCATTGTATCCGCCCAAAGATTATTTAATGGCACGAATGGAAAATCTGAAAGGTAGAGCTTATAATTAATATAATCCTTTGTTGCGAATAAGCGGCGGTACTTAATTAAATTTTGCATCCCCTCAAAATTAGTTTTCCACCCACCTTTATTTGGTTTATACTTTTTATCTTCAAATTCAAACTCAAATAAAGTCGTATTACTTGCCGTCTGTGATGTTAAGGGTCCACCTAAAAATATTTTTGCTCCTTTCGGTAATAGGTTCGGAAATAATCTTTCCTCCTGTGTAATTGGTCTAATTGTTCCATCAATAAGTTCAACTTGATTATAGCGGTAACCAGCCCCACTTGTTAAATCCTTTTCTTGAAATAAATTTCTATACTTAATGACTTTTTTATCTTTTGCATACCAAATCAAGTAATCGGAAATGTTATCAATTAAAGCTTGCCCCATTCCACCTGTCTTTTTTACAGTAATAATACTTACAAAGTTATCCTTTGTGAAAATTTCATCCATTACCTCTCTAACATGATGCACATTCTCATCGCTAATCTGCACAAAGCAGCTTCCACTTTCGTGTAGCAGTTCTCTTGCAAGCAGTAACCTGTCGCGCAAATAAGTTAAGTAAGAGTGAATGCCAAGCTCCCACGTATCGCGAAAAGCTTTTATAGTTTCAGGTTCGGCAGTAAGGTCTTCGTCTTTTCCATCTTTAACATCGCGTTTATTAACAAACGGTTGGAAGTTGCTTCCATATTTAATTCCGTAAGGGGGGTCAATGTAAATCATCTGTACCTGTCCGGCGAGTCCTTCCTTTTCAATCAGCGAATTCATAACAAGTAAGCTGTCGCCTGCAATCAACCGGTTGCTCCAGTTATGCCTGTGTTTGTAAAATTCAACTGCTTCCCTTAAAGGAGGATTTTCTTCAAGAGAAGAAAAGAGAGAAAGTTGTTCGTAGTTACTGCCATTCTTTTTTCTTACAGCTTCGATAATAGAGCGGGGATCAATTCTTTCGTGAACGTGCAGAGAAACAGTATCAACATCAAAAGAAAGCCGTTCGGCTTTACCAGCCCATACAAGCTGCGGATCGAGATGAGGATCGTACTGGTATTTTTTCTTTCCTAATTCGGGATCAGTGTTAGGATCAACTAACCCGACAGGCGGATTGTTTGCACGGTCTTTGTCTTTGTGTTCATACTGCTCTATTTGTTTTTTAGCAGCCGAAGAGGATTTTCGCTTTGCCATTGAGTTCTACCCTATTTTTATAATAGTTAGCTCAAATAATAATACAAATTTAATTTAATTTTTTTATCAAAATACTAAATCATCCAATTAAAAGCGTACCCCGGGCAATAGTTAATTTGTTCGGTTCTATGTTGTTTATAGTGGGTAAGTCATCCTTTAATAGTTACCTTAAGAAGTAAAATAATTAATTCTATTAGAAAATAATGTCAATCAAATTTAATCTTTTTTAATTATCAATTACCGTCAGCTTTAGCTGACGGATAGATTAATAAAAGAAAACAATCCCGGCTTTCCGAAGGATCTAGGGATAGCCACAAAAAAGGCTATTATTAGGGCTAAAGCCCCATTGGTTGTGTGGGCTAGTTCGTCCGTTCGCTGAAGCGAACGGTAAGTGAGAGAAAGTAAAGTTCACATTATTACTTAAGCAGAAGGTAATTTTTCAACTCACGTTATAATGAAGTTTTCTATATCGAATGCATATTTTAGTTTAACTACCCACTATGATCGACACAGACCCATAATTATTTTACCCATATTAAATCATATAGAACCATTTGTTCTTCCACAACAACCAAAATATATTATCGGAGAAATGAGCCATTGAGTATCAGGTATTATAATTTTTATCATGCATTATATTTTTCCGAAGGATCGAGACTGTGTAAAAAGTGTTTCTGTCATTTCGACCGAAGGGAGAAATCTTTTCCAATGGATCCATAGGAACTTACGCTTAGATTTCTCTCCGAAGGAGTCCTTTGGACAGTCGCTCCGCTCCTTCGAAATGACATTTTAGGGTTTTTACACAGTCTCGATCGTTCCGATAATAGTTGATTTAACATTAGCCTAATCCCTTTATGGATTTGATATTTCTAGAAATATTTCTTTGTAAGAGGCAAAGGTAAAATTTGAATAAGATGTACTATGCAGCGTGTTTTATAATTGCGATTGAAGAATTTTCCTTCATACAAATATTTTGAGAATTGTGATGAATAAAAAATCGAGAATTATTTTAGCTGTTGCCTCGGTGATATTGATCGGAGTATATTTTCAACCGATATGGATGATAAGATTAGAAGCACCGCAGTATCCTGAAGGAATTGGTCTGAATATCTGGGTCAATAAAATTACGGGTCAACAGCCTCAGGATCTTCAAAATATAAATGGATTAAATCATTACATTGGAATGAAAACAATTACACCGGAATCTATTCCAGAATTAATAATAATCCCCCCTGTAATTGGTTTCTTAATTTTATCAGGATTGTTTGTTGCATATAAGGGCAATAAGAAATTATTAGTCGCGTGGGTCGTAATTTTTATGGTAATTGCAATCAGCGGGTTAGTTGATTTCTATCTGTGGGAATATGATTACGGGCATGATCTCAATCCTAATGCGCCAATTAAAGTTCCAGGAATGAGCTACCAGCCCCCGCTTTTCGGTTCTAAAAAGATGTTAAATATTACCGCTACTTCCTTGCCTCACATTGGCGGAGTTATAGTAGCCGTTTCACTGCTTCTAGGATTTATTTCAATATATTTATCAAAATCAGCGAAGGAAGAATGAAGAACTTAATATTTATTTTATTAAGCCTGTTCTCCATTTCAGCAATTACCGGTTGCCGGGTTCAACCCGAGCCAATAAATTATGGCTCAGATGAGTGCTCATATTGCAGAATGTTAATTACCGACCGGAAATACGGTAGTGAACTTATTTCTTCAAAGGGAAAAATTTTTAAGTTTGATTCGATTGAATGCCTGGCTGCATATTATATTAAGTTGGAAGATGATAAAGAAGTTTCTCTGCTTGTAACAAATTTTGATAAACCGTCCAATTTTTTAAGCGTTAACGATGCAGTTTTTGTTCAAAGTGCAAGGCTTCGAAGCCCGATGGGATTGTATCTATCATCTCACAGTGATGAAAAAGTAACCGAAAATTTAATTGAAATGTACGGTGGTAAAATTCTTGATTGGGAGGCTGTTCAAAATCTTGTAAAAGAAAAATGGCTGGAAAAAGGTGGCAGGGAAATGATGCATAATCATTAAGCAGATATTATTAAAGTGCAAAAAATTAAATGACTACAGCAAACAAAATATTAATACTTTATTTCCTTGTATTCATGGCATGGAATAATAGCCATTTTGCTAAAGACATTTTTGTGGGGAAAGGTGAACAGCATACAAGCATTGTCTCAGCTTTAGCTGCCGCTGAAGCCGGGGATAGAATTTTTATCAAAGGCGGTTATTATTCCGAATGTCCGGTAATCATCGATAAACCCGTTTCAATTATTGGAATTCGGAATCCGGTATTCGATGCATTGGGTGAAAAAGAAGGAATTATTGTTCGAGCTGATAATGTTAGTATAAAAGGCTTAACGATTAAGAACTCCGGGATCAGTTATATTGAAGATAAAGCAGCCGTCAAACTCGAGTCCGTAAACAATTGCATAATTGAAGACAATATTTTAGTAAATAATTTTTTTGGCATTTATCTTTCGAAAGTAACAAGCTCAACCGTAAGTAATAATCAAATCAAAGCCTCTAACCTAAAGGAAACGGCTTCCGGGAACGGTATTCATTTATGGTACAGCAGTAACATCACGATAGAAAATAATTCCATTGAAGGGCATCGCGATGGAATTTATTTTGAGTTTGTTAAGAACGGAGAAATAAATTCTAATATAAGCTATAAAAATCTTCGCTACGGATTGCACTTTATGTTTTCAGATAGCTGCTATTACAGCGGTAATACATTCAAAGAGAACGGGGCAGGAGTTGCGGTAATGTATACTAAAAAGGTTACCATGACGCACAACTTATTTATTAACAATTGGGGTTCAGCTTCTTACGGTTTATTGTTGAAGGAAATTACAGACAGCGAAGTTTACGACAACAAGTTTATTAGAAATACAACCGGATTGTATTCTGAAGGTTCAAACAGAGTGATGATCTTTCGTAATGATTTCGAACAGAACGGCTGGGCAGTAAGGCTGATGGCAAATTCTGTGGATAATGTTTTTTCAGAAAATAATTTTATCGGAAACTCTTTTGATGTTGCAACTAACAGCCAGCAGCATTACAATAAATTCATCAACAATTATTGGGATAACTACAAGGGATACGACCTGGATAAAGACGGCAAAGGCGATATTCCATTTCGACCGGTCCGGCTTTATTCGATGATTGTTTCAAACACACCTTCAACATTAATTTTCTTGCGAAGCTTTTTTGTGGATGTATTAGACATTGCCGAAAGAGCCTTGCCTTCTATTACTCCAAAAACTTTGACCGATGAAGCACCATTGATGAGAAAGAGATTATGATTGAGATTAATGATCTTTATAAAAACTTCGGAAAGATAAATGCATTATCGGG
>CAZTDB010000210.1:4155-5165 GCA_964612385.1 uncultured Ignavibacteriaceae bacterium | reverse complement strand
AACCTCGGAGGTGGGCTGTAAAATATTCGGGAAAATTAAAAAATTATTTCGGACCATTTTTTCTTAGTGAGTTCTTTGTATCTCTGTACCTTTGTGGCTATTTTTTTCTACAAGACACAAAATTTCACAGAAGAGCATACGAGCAAAATGGGGCGAAATATTTTTTTTCAATGCCTTCAAATTTTACAGCCCACCTCGGAGGTTTGCATTCTTCACAGTGTAAGTTAGATTATTAAACCTCAGTATTTAAGAAATAATCTCTCAGGTTTTAAGTTTTATTTTTTTACAAATTATAAAATAATCCATAGGATCTAGGGATAAGCTTGAAGGAACCGGGGGATACTTTTGTTACTAAGGACGATTCACTTGATAAGGTTTTCCTTACCATAGTTAATCCGAACCTTATCTGCTTTCTAACCTTAGTAACAAATCTTACTTCAAATAACATAAACCTTATCCCAAGATCCTTTGGATTACCTTATCTAATGTAATGACTCATTAAGAGGAAAAATGTTAAAAAACGACTTTCCCCCTAAGGAGTACTTTGGACAATATTCCAAGCGTATTGCCCGGGGTGAGTTTAATTCCTCTCTATTTTAACTCCTAACCATTCTTCCAATTTTGAGTAAATAATTTCTTTATCCTCATTAGAAAAATGTCTTATTCTTGTTCGATGCGATCCGCCGGGATGAACCATCTTAATTGAATTCGTTTTGCCTGATAAACAAACCGCCGTAGCCGACCACGGATCGTTGCCGCCATAAATGAAAATAAAATTATTCGCTTCATTTTGAATAAAATCATTTATATCCTTCATCGCTTCAGGATTAAATGAAACTGTAACATTCTCCGATATAAAAAAGTTAGTTTTCCCATCAGCGTATTTCAATAAATCTTTAAATGAATCTGTGTCATAAGCGTAATAACCCATTTCAGTGTAAGCCTGGTAAAAGAATGGAGCGTACTTTTTAATATCTTGATCGGAAAAATATTCAAAGGGACTGTTAGCT
>CAZTDB010000210.1:0-4145 GCA_964612385.1 uncultured Ignavibacteriaceae bacterium | reverse complement strand
ATGCTTGAAGACAGAATCAATCTCCACTGTAGAATCGGGGATTAAGCTGCAATCACCCGAACTCCACTGCCAATAAGCAAAACCATATTCCAATACGATATACTCAAAAGCAGCTTTACCAACAAGATTGTAAGTATAATTCTTTTCTTCAATTTCATTTTCGAATAAGGGCAGCAGTTCATCGCGCTTTTTTAGCGCAAGTCTTTGAAACTCCTTTACTCCATCTCTGCAATCCTGGGTTGAAACATTTTTAAGGAATTCATCTACACGTTTATCTTCCGCAGAAAAATTTAGCGGCGCTACGTACGGAACAGTAACATCAACATCATCGGGATAAAATCTGCGGTGAATCATTGCCGTTTGTCCGCCCTTGCTGATTCCCGTACTAATCCATTTACCTTCATAAAATTTTTTGAACAGCTCAATGATTCTATGGTGATCGGCGGCTGCCTGCCGCACGGTCATGTATTGCCACTCTAAAGAATCCGGTACCGACTCGCCAAAATATCTATGTTCAACAACTATTTGATTTGCTTTTAAAATTCTGCTTAACTCAAGTTTACGGTTGTTTACGGCGTAACCGTCCATATCAATCACCATCGGACTATGCTTATCTCTATGTGAAAGAAAAATCTGTTGCTGAAAAGTAATTGAAGCATCGGAAAAATGATCAAGCGGCTGGGTTATCATTATTTCATATATCTCGGTGAATATCGAATCCGGTTCTAAAACCTTCACATCAATTCCATCAACCGATTGAAGCCATTGATATAAATCGGAAGAATTTTTGCCCTGTTGTGAATAGGATAATTGAAATGCAAACGATATGAGGATAAGAATCTTTAACACCGGAAATGTTTTTGATCTGTTCAATTTTATTCTCCTTTCATCAATCCTGCTTTTTTTAATATTGCTTTTAAATTCATTAATTGTTCTTGATTTAATTTCCTAAGCGGCTTCATTGGTTCTCCGCCATAATAACCCAGCATATCCATTGCGGCTTTTACACCGGGCACACCGTATTTAGCTGTTACTGCATTATTTAGTTCAATCAAATTTAATTGTAATAATTTTGCATCTTCAAGATTGCCTTTATTAAACAGGTCAAAAATATTAATACACTCAATAGGAATTACATTTGATAAAGCTACAATTCCGCCTTTAGCCCCTAAGACCAGCCCCGGGAAAAGAACAGATGCAGTACCGACCAATACGTCAAAATCATTCGGACAACTTTTAATTATCTCCGAAAGATGAGCAAGATTTTCATTACTGTTTTTGATGCCGCAAATATTTTCATGCTCTGCTAATTTCGCTGCGGTATCCGCTTCAATATTAACTCCGGTAAATTTTGGTACGTTGTATAAAATGACCGGAACTTTTACATTGTTTGCGATTGCTGTGAAATAGTCGATCATCGCCAGCTGATCCATATTACTTTTGTAGTACGACGGAGTCAGTACGAGGGCAAAATCGGCTCCTTCATCCGAGGCAATATTGGTTAGTCTGATCGTTTCTTTAATTGATTCACTTCCGGTGCCGGCAATTATTATTTTGTCTGAAACGGAATATTTTTTTACAGCGGCGATCATCTTAACTTTTTCGTCGAAACTAAGAAAAGGACTTTCGCCGTTAGAGCCTAGTACAACATAGCCCGATAACTTTGTTTGGTTAAACAATTCAATATTAGACTTTAATTTTTCAAAATAAATTTCGCCATTCAAAAAAGGAGTAGTAAGCGGAGGATAAATTCCGGTAAGCATTTCTATATCATTTTAATTAGTGAATAGATTTTTTAATACGAACCCTACATTTGCCGGTCGTTCGGCAAGACGGCGCATATACCATGGATACCACGCTGAGCCATAACTAATCAACACGAGAATCTTGTAACCCTCTTTCGCAAGTCTAAACTGCCCGGAGGTTTTTATTCCATACAGCATTTGAAACTCTAAGTGTTCTCTTTGAAATCCGTTAGTCTTAGCGAAAGCTTCAATCATCGAAATAAGTTTAAGGTCATGTGTAGCAAAAGCGGCGCGGCAGCTTTTAGCTTTTACGGCATCCAATAATATTTTTGATAATTCAAAATAGCTTTCATCAACTTTAGCTTTTTCTTTAAATGCAATCTGATACGGTTCTTTGTAGGCTCCTTTCACTAATCGAATATTTGGCGAATACCCAAGCAGTTCAACAAGATCAGCTTTTGTTCTTTTAAGATACGACTGCAGACACAAACCAACATTAAAAAAAAGTTTTTTAAAGTGCTTATAGAAATTTATAGTTGCATCAACGTAGCTGCTTTGCTCAATGTCTATCCATACGAAATTGTTTTTCTCCTTTGCCCGTGTAAGAATCTTTTCGAAATTTGATATGGTTTGATCGACAGAAAGATCAAAACCAAGCTGGGTTAATTTAACAGAAATTTCTGTCGGAGTTTCTGCGGCTTCGATTTTTTCGAGTGCATTAATGTAATGTTTAGTTACCTCTTCGGCTTCGGATAAATCTTTTATATTTTCGCCAAGATGAGTGAATACAGTTCCGATTCCCAGTTCATCGAGCTTGTTAGCTTCTCTTAGTGCATCTTCAATTTCTTCACCGGGCATAAATCGTTTTACTGCTCTTTTCACAAAAAAATAATTCGGTATGTTATTTTTCATCCATTCATTTCGAGAAGCCCAAAGAAGAAAGTCTCTCCCTATATCCATTTTATGAAAATGTTATGATAAAAAGTTTTTAACTGCTTATAAAATTTACTAATTTTAAGTGAAATTTTGCGAATGGAAAAAGCCTAAACAAATGCAAAAAATTTTAATAAAACGAAATAGTAGAATTAAAGGTATTTTGAACCATATTCGAGCTGAGCTTAGAGAAGATCTATATCCTTATTTTAATGTAATTGGTTCTAACAGAGGATTTTATTCGGTTACAATAATTATTTTCTCATTCATTGAATACTTAGGTATCTTGTGGAAAAATCCTGTTGAATATTCTAAAAACGGTAAAAAGAGAAAAAATTATTATACCAATAGTCATATTCCAGATGCTGCCGTACCTTATATTAAAAAATATTTGGGAAGGATACGTGAGGAATATAAACAGTATGCGGGTGTATTATACGGATTATATCGACACCCATTAGTTCACCAATATCATCCAGGTATGATACGAGCTAGAAATAATGACATAATATCATGGAGTATTGCAATAAATTTTCACGAGGACCATTTATCACTTTCAAAATCAGTTCAACCGACAAGTACCGGGAAACTAATGAGTTATAAAGTAATCAACATAAATTTAAAAGCATTCTATATAGACTTACTTAATTCAATAGATGAATTAGAAAAAGATGCATTAAGATTTCAAAGCATTGGGACTAATATTCTAAGGGCATATAAAAAGGTAAAAACACCTCGACCCTTTGATTCCTTACCAGAATACATAAAGAAAAGCTTTGCTTATATTTAGCAATATTTTAATTTATTTAAAATTAAAATGAATTTATTTAATCTATTAATAAACGATTTTAATAAGATTACAGTTGCAAACTGTTCATTTAATTTATTTACAATAAAAATTCATTAAAGTATTTGGTAAACTTATAATAGCCATACATTTACCGTTATTTTTTCCAGTTTCATAGAATGACAACTATAATTTCAATGTTATTATCGTATTGTTTTGTCAATAAAGTAAAAAGCCAAAAAATATGCTGCATTTTACTACAAAAGTTAACGACAAAGAAGCCCTAGAATGACCAATAAGGGTTTATCTAAGGAGTTTATGTTATCTATTGGACGAAAAAACGGTTATTGATTCTATATTTCTTTATCAAAAAATAAAAGGATATTTTAATTAAAAAAATTTTACCCAAAATGAATACGAGGAAAAAAATGATAAGAGGTTTTTATGTTAATTGTGAAATAATTCTATTAATAATTTTACTTACCTTTTTCTCTTGTGATCATTTTGAAGAAGAATCAATACGTTATGATCTAATGAAGATAACTGAAACTGATCGAAACGGTAATTTTAGTGGCGAAATAGATCAGACTGATTGGGTTAGCGCATCATACAAAGATGTTTATTTTGGCAATGGTTTTTGGTTTATACCACCTAAGGATAGTGATATTTGTTTTGTTGTT
>CAZTDB010000209.1:0-5166 GCA_964612385.1 uncultured Ignavibacteriaceae bacterium | reverse complement strand
ACGTTTAATGTTGATATGAGCGTTCAAATTGCTAAAGAAGTCTTCAATCCTGCCGAGCATCAAATCTCGGTGCGAGGCAGCTTTAACGACTGGGGTGAAACCCCCATGTCAGACGGCGACGGCGATAAAATTTATACCGTTACTGTAAGCGGAATTGCCGCTAACTCAAATATAGAGTATAAGTTTTATCACTCTGCCAGCGGCGGAGTGTGGGAAGACGGTGATAACAAGAAAGTAACTCTCGGAACTTCCGACGTTACACTCGATCCTGTTTTCTTCAACGGTGAAGGAATGCCTTCAGGCGCAGCTGCCAACGTTACGTTTAATGTTGATATGCGCCTTCCTGTTAAGCAGTCTGCATTCATTCCGGGCACCGACCAGGTTCATCTTGCCGGTAACTTTAATGATTGGAATACCACTGCAACTGAAATGCTGGACTCAAACGGTGATACCGTGTACACTGTAACAATCGAAACAACCTCCGCTAATTTACTCAAGTATAAATACACCCATACCGGCGGAGGCACAACTAATTGGGAAACAATCAGCGACAGAAAATATTGGGTTGTTGACGGTGCTAATGAAGTTACCCAATTCTGGGATGATGTTGATCCCAATGTTCAATTAGCCGATGGTGCTATCAGCTTTCAGGTTGATGTAAGCGTACTGGAAGAAATCGGATTGTTCAATCAAGCTGCCGACTCTGTTCAGGTTCGCGGTGCATTTAACGGATGGAGCAGCGCTAATGTACAAAAATCATTGATGAATCAGGACTTCTTGAACCCGTCTCAATGGTTTATCGATGTTCCATTTGTGCAAACCGAAGTCAATTCAGTTCAGGAGTACAAATTCCGTCTGCAAGTAGCAGATCCCGAATCGAAACTAAGCGGGGATGCAGGCTACGAAAGACCTAACTCCACTGGCGGCGGCAACAGAATGGTTGAGTTTGAAGGTATAGCCAATCAGCAGGTACCGATCGTTTACTTTAATGATATTCATCCGGATTTTGTAATTGCAGCAGGACAAACCTTATCGATTACATTCCATGTAAATATGCAGCCGGCAACCGATCCTGCGCTTCAAGCCGTACCTTTCGTTCCTGCTACAGATAGAGTATTCTGGCAAAACGGTCAAGCTGCATTTGCCGCAACTATGGGATGGACTGAAGGACAGGATACCACATTCGAAATGTTCGATCCGGACGGCGATTTAGTTTACAGCGGAACTATGACTATTGTTGGTCCATCTTATAATTCGTTCGTTTATAACTATCAATTTGTTAACCCAGACGGTATTGTAAATGAGCCGACAGGTTTTGCTAATAATGTAAGACGGGTTCGTTTTATAGGGATGACAGGAGCTAGAGCATTTGTTCAACCTTATGATGCACCCGTTGATAAATGGACCAATGCTGAAAATAAATCTGATCAAATCGAGCCAAATCCTCCGGGGTATGTGTCGGTTCGCGAAGTTACAGGTTTAACACCGTACAAATTCAGCCTTGACCAAAATTATCCGAATCCGTTCAATCCGACCACTAACATTCGATTCACTATTCCTGAAAGCGGATTAGTAACACTTAAAGTATACAACCTAATCGGTGAAGAAATTGAAATACTATTAAATACCGAGATGGCTTCGGGCGTTTACGAGGTTAATTTTGACGCTACGAAGTTGAGCAGCGGAGTCTACTTCTATACGATTAGTGCAGGCAAGTTTAATGCATCGAAGAAAATGATGCTGGTCAAATAATCTTTCCTCGAAACCATTGAGGATACTTCAGAATCCTCAAAGGTTACTCTTTAATGAATGAAAGCCGGTTTGAGATATAACCGGCTTTTTTATTTTCGGATCGGAACATTTCATTACGTAATTTACGTAACGTAAAAAACGTAATGGGAAATACAGCCTATGATTTGATAAATTGAAGGACGAGTATTTTATCTACGATGTATTTCTTGAAAGATGGCTTGAACAAATTTAAATAACTGCTTTACTTAAGTGCATCCTCAAGCTGATTCTTCAATTCTTTTGCCTGCCGGTACCCAGAATCAATAGTTAGCGCTTTATTAATATAGCTTAATGCCGTCTTATAATCTTTTTTCATAACATAAGCACCTGCAAGGTTGTATAGCACCTGTGCATCATCGGCTTTTAATTCAAGGCTGTGCGATAAATACTTTATCGCTTTGTCGCTGTTCTTTCTCGATAATTCTATAATGCCAATCCACTTTGATGAGAAAGCGCCGGGTTTTATGTTGTCTCTTCTAACGCAATATTTATATGCGATTTCGAAATTTTCTTTCTTGAGAAATTCATTAGCTACATAATCGTAATACTCAACAATTATCGGATATTGATAGATTAAAATATCCATGTGCTTTTGAAATGACTTCATATCGTTCTCAGCCAAATATTTCGATGCTGCTTCTCTGTGCGCTTCCACCCATGTAATCTTATCACGCACAACTTCAGAAGCTAATGAATCTATAAAATTTTTTGGCGAAAATAATTTTGCCGGCGGCAGGCTCTTCCTTTTATCTACAAAGGGCCAATCATTTTTTAAGAATTGAATTCTGTATTCTGCGATGGAGGAATCGAGATCGGTAAACATATAATTTGCTTTGGTGATACTGTCCTGCCGTTCAATAGGAACTACCAATGCTGTTTTAGGAAGAAAATTTTTCCTTTCCATTTCATCGAAAAAAATCTTTCCGATTAGCTGATAGCCTTCAAGCGTAGGATGAAGATGATCGGTCATCAAATTATTGCCTGTTATCGAATCGGGGCTTAAATAATTGAGCTCATTAGATATATCTACAACCGGCGCATTGAATTCGGAGGATAATTTTCTGAGAATGATATTTATATCCTCCGGTGCGCGGAAGCGCAGGGCATCGAGATCTTTTGCAAGCACAAAATTTCCGAGTGCGCTCTTTTTATCGCCTCTTCGTAATTCAGCGGCAGCATTATTGAACACCGAGGAAGCAGCCGGATAATTTTCTGTTTTTATGGAAATGAACGGCGGCTGATCTTTCAAGTTGCTCGTTAAAGTTCCCAAAATCAATGGGACATTTTTCTCTTTTATCATTTGAATTATTTCGCGCATATTTCCTTCAAACTGATACAGCCCGAGCTTATATACATCGGATTGATATGGTATGTATTGCTCTTTTGCCATTCTCGCCATTAACGTACCGGTGCGGCGGCTTTCATCTGCAACGGAAAATAATCCAACAACAAAAGTCATTGCATCTGTAAGAAGCTCTACAGTTTTATATTTCTTCAAATACAAAAGAAGATTTATTAATTCTCTGCTTTGCCCCAATGATTCCATTGAACCGACACCTAATGCGCCATAGAATTCATTATGCCCGGCATAAATTAAAATGAGATCAGGATCTTTTTCTAAAATTCCCGGAATAAGATCTCGAATAGTATAACTGTTAACCGCAGTTAAACTGACATTCACAACCTCAATAGTTGAGTTGGGATAGGCAAGCTCTAATCTCTTCCTGATGTATCTCGAAAATGAGCCCATCGGCATAAAGGGATATCCGGCTGCACTTGAACCGCCTAAAACAAAAACTCTGAATGCATTTTCTTTCTTGTGTTGATCGAATACATCTTCAATTGAAGTAGGAACCTTCTGCACATTACTGAAATACTTATACGCTAAGTCAGGATTTAAAATAAATTTCTGTTCGGTTGCTTCAATCCACTGAGATGTATCCTTGCCGTAACCAAACAATCGCAAGGCGCCCTCAAGAATTATGAAAAATATTACCGGGATAATTATTAGAACAATATAGAACCAAAAAGGATATTTTTTCCTGGGAGCGGGCGTTTCTTTTTTAGATTTAGGCATTTTACTCGGTTATTAAAAGAAGGTTATTTGTATCGATTCCATGCTTCATTTTCTTTACAAATTTAAAATAGGAAATATTTCACTCTCAAAAAAAGAACTTTTCACGATGTTTGCAGCTACTTTTAACCTAAGAAAAAAAAGATTTTTTTTGTAACTTAAACCATCCTATTTAATAAAGAATTACTTATAAATCAGTCGTCTTATGAAAATAAAAGTTAATCTTCTCACCGGTAAATTATTCATAATAATTTGTACTATTTCACTCCAGTTAAATGCTCAAAACTTTAAGGTTGAAAAAATCGAACCGCCTAACTGGTGGATTAATATGAAGCTGAACTCAATTCAGTTAATGATTTACGGCGAAGCACTCGATAATGTATCGGCAGCTTTTGAAAACAACAATATTAGGATTGAAAAAATACACCACGTTAAAAATCCATCTTATCTTTTTATTGATATTGAAATACCTCATACACTAACGCCTGGAACATATCGTTTATTATTTAATAAAGATGATCAAACTATAGCTGTTGATTATGATATTCTGTTAAGGGAAGATGCAGCAAACCGTTTCGGCGGATTTGGACAGGAGGATGTTGTTTACTTAATTATGCCGGATAGATTTGCAAACGGTGATCCTTCAAATGATGTAATTGAAGGTTTCATTGATGGAGTTGATAGAAGTAATCCATCTATGCGGCACGGCGGCGATTTACAGGGAGTAATAGACAAGCTCGATTATTTAGCCAATCTCGGTATTACTGCAATATGGTTAAATCCGGTGGTAGAAAATAATACAAGAGTCAGCTATCATGGTTATGCTGCAACCGATTTGTATAAAATAGATGCAAGACTCGGAACAAATGAACTGTTCAGGAAGCTGGTTGAAGAAGCGCACAAAAGGAACATAAAAATTATTTATGATCATGTAGCAAATCATATCAGCATAAATCACCCCTGGCTAAATAATTTGCCTGCTGAAGATTGGCTGAACGGAACAGCAGAAAATCATATCGTTACTAATCATCGTAAGTTTTCGTTATCCGATCCTTACGCCGATTCGAGTGTAATTAAAGCTAATGTCGACGGCTGGTTCACTCATTACATGCCCGACCTTAATCAGCGGAATCCATTTGTTGCAAAATATTTAACACAAAATATGATTTGGTGGATAGAATATACCGGTCTCGACGGAATTAGAGAAGATACATATCCCTACGCCGATCAAAAGTTTATGGCAGATTGGGCAAAAACGATACTTGAAGAATATCCCTCTTTAAATATTGTCGGAGAAATTT
>CAZTDB010000208.1:0-5177 GCA_964612385.1 uncultured Ignavibacteriaceae bacterium | reverse complement strand
ACTTAAGAAGCGGCTCAATTGCAAGATTCTCACCCATTATGAGTTCTGTGATCGCCTTTGCTGAAAAGGGTGGTTTTGTAATCGGAATCTGCAACGGATTTCAAATCTTGCTTGAAGCAGGTTTGCTTCCGGGCGTAATGCTGAAAAATAATTCCATTCAATTTATTTGCAGAGATATTTATCTTTCGATAGAAAATAAAAAGACGGTATTTACAAATAAAATAGAAAACAGCAAGCCGCTGAAAATGCCGATAGCTCATGGCGAAGGAAATTACTATACCGATGAAAAAACTTTGAGGAGTCTTATTGAAAATAATCAAATCGTATTTAAATACTCTTCAAGCGACGGTAAAGTTGATGATTCTTTTAATCCGAACGGTTCATTACTTAATATTGCAGGCATAATCAATAAACGAGGAAATGTTTTGGGGATGATGCCCCACCCTGAGCGGGCTTGCAATTCTGTGTTAGGTAAAACCGACGGACGATTAATCTTTAATTCATTGATTCAAAATATAAACAACTGATAGGTGACAGAATGTTTGGTAATCTTGGCGCAGGCGAAATTATTCTGATTCTTTTGGTAATTTTGATTTTATTCGGTGCAAAAAAAATTCCCGAATTGGCTCAGGGTCTCGGAAAAGGAATGAGAGAATTCAAGAAATCCCTAAAGGAAGTTGAGGAGGATATAAAAGTTTCGGAACAGGAAGAATCTAAAAAAACTAACAAGAACGCTTAACAAGTTAGAGTTTTTTAAAATCTACACTTCTAAACCTGATCAATCATAAAGTGATAACTTTGTTTAATCAATTTACTTAGGTGATTTTTTGCTGTCATATACTCCCTATTACGAAATCTTAGAAAATATTAAAGCAGGAAAAGTCTCTCCTGTAACACGTGTAGAAAATTTTTTAGAGAGAATCGAAAAAGAGAAACATTTAAATGCATTCAACTTTGTTTTCGAGGATGCCGTTGAAAAAGCAAAAGATATCGAAGTAAAAATTCATTCCGGTTCGGCAGGTAAACTTGCAGGGATGGTGATTGCTATTAAAGATGTGCTTTCAGTTAAAGATAAACCCACCACATGTTCATCAAATATCCTCAGAAATTTCAAGGCAATTTATTCAGCATCTGCGGTTCAGAAATTAATTGAAGCTGATGCAATAATAATCGGAAAAACCAACTGCGACGAATTTGCAATGGGTTCTTCGAATGAGAATTCTGCCTTTGGTGTCGTACTAAATCCGCACGATAATTCCCGGGTGCCCGGCGGTTCGAGTGGTGGATCTGCTGTTGCAGTCGCAGCAGGCTTATGCGATGCAGCTTTAGGAACGGACACCGGCGGTTCAATTCGACAGCCGGCTGCATTCTGCGGTGTTTTCGGGCTTAAGCCAACTTACGGAAGAGTTTCAAGATACGGCTTAACTGCTTTTGCATCTTCTTTCGATACCATTGGACCTTTTGCCAATAATGCTGAAGATATTGCCGCTGTACTTCAAATTATTTCAGGATTTGATGAGAAAGACTCAACTTCTTCACATCTACCCGTTCCGGAATTTTCAGAGGAATTAATTATATCTAAGTCCAATGGATCCTTGAAAGATAATTCCAAAAACTTTGAACAAATAAAAATTGGGATTGCGGAGGAATATTTCGGTGAGGGATTAAATCAGGAAATAAGAAATAACATAAATGAGGTGATAGACTGGCTGAAAGAAAACGGTTTTCAGACGGTTCCTATTCATCTGCCGCATAATGAATACACAATTGCCGCTTACTATGTTTTAACAACTGCTGAAACTTCCTCTAACCTCGCAAGATATGACGGAACAAGATATGGATTTCGTGAATTTGATACTTCTTCTTTAATCGATATGTATAAAGCTTCTAGGTCTCAAGCATTCGGCAATGAAGTTAAACGAAGAATAATGCTTGGTACCTACGTATTATCTGCTG
Source organism: uncultured Ignavibacteriaceae bacterium (assembly GCA_964612385.1). Classification (GTDB taxonomy): domain Bacteria; phylum Bacteroidota; class Ignavibacteria; order Ignavibacteriales; family Ignavibacteriaceae; genus JAGUYG01. The sequence goes on along the minus strand of CAZTDB010000208.1, from coordinate 3,221 downwards.
GATATTACGATGCATATTACCGCAAAGCTCAAAAGGTGAGAAGATTCATTAAAGAAGATTTCGATAAAGCTTTCAATGAAGTTGATATCATATTAACTCCAACATCGCCAACTACCGCATTCAAAATTGGGGAAAAATCAAACGACCCGCTGCAAATGTACTTAAGCGATATTTATACGACTTCTGCAAACCTTGCCGGTATTCCCGGACTCAATATTCCTATCGGTAAAGACAGTAACGGTTTACCGATAGGTATGCAATTATTAGCCAATCAATTTGTAGAAGAAAAGCTGCTGAAGGTTAGTGCATTTATTCAGAATAATTATCTAAGAAGCTTGAAATAGAACCGCGTCAATTGCATCAACCTCAAGATTATTTTCTTAGTTTGATTCAAAATTCCTATTTTTACAAATAATAATTCATTGATTACTCAACAACTGCATAAGGAAATTAATGAGCATTCTTGTTGATAAAAAAACTAAACTTGTAGTTCAAGGCATTACTGGAGGAGAAGGATCTTTCCACACACAACAAATGATCGAATATGGTACTAAGGTAGTAGCCGGAGTAACACCCGGCAAAGGCGGCACTGAATTTTTAGGCGTTCCGGTCTTTAATACCGTGTCTGATGCAGTTAAGCAGACAAAGGCTAATACTTCGGCAATATTCGTTCCGCCGGCGTTTGCCGCAGACGCAATTCTTGAGGCAGTTGATGCCGGTATAAAAGTTATCGTATGCATAACCGAAGGAATTCCTGCTGCCGATATAGTAAGGGTTTATCATGTATTAAAAAATAAAGGCGTGGTTATGATTGGACCAAATTGCCCCGGAATTATCTCACCCGGTAAAGCAAAGGTTGGAATCATGCCTGGCTTTATTCATAAGAAAGGAACAATTGGAGTAGTTTCTAGAAGCGGAACACTTACTTATGAAGCGGTGAAGCAGCTTACCGATGTTCACCTTGGACAATCCACTTGCGTTGGGATAGGTGGAGACCCTGTTATCGGCTCAAGATTTATTGATATTATTAAATTGTTCAATGAAGATGAGAACACAGAAGGAATTGTAATGATTGGTGAAATAGGTGGAACTGCCGAGGAAGAAGCCGCTGCTTATGTAAAAAAATATGTTAAGAAACCGGTTGTTGGATTCATTGCCGGTCGTACTGCCCCTCCCGGACGAAGAATGGGGCATGCCGGTGCAATTATTTCAGGTGGTAAGGGAACAGCAGCGGAAAAAATGGAAGCCTTGAAGAAAGCAGGCATAAAAGTAATTGAAAGCCCTGCGGAAATTGGTATAACAATGTTGAAGGCTTTAGATCAATTTAAAAGCAAGAAGAAGTCGAAAAAATCTAAAAATAAAACAAAAGTTACGTCTAAAAAGATGAGGGCAATCTACACAAAACGGAAAAAAATAAAGTTAAAAAACAAAGGAGCCAGATGAAAATAAAAGTTGTGCTCGAAAATAGTGAAGACAGGGGTTTTACAGTTTATGTCCCGTCGTTGCCGGGCTGTATAAGTGAAGGAGACTCAATTGAGGAAGCTGTAAACAATATAACTGAAGCAATCGAATTATATTTAGAGCCGGAAGATTTTTTCGAAATTGCTTTAAAAACTTAACAATCAAACTTAGGAGATATTAATTGGGTAATAAAACATTAGCTATAATTAAACCGGATGCAGTAAGGAAAAATTTTACAGGACAAATAATAACAAAAATTTCAGATGCCGGCTTTAAGATTAAGGCATTAAAAATGGTAAAGCTTACAACTAATTCAGCCGAAGGATTTTATGAGGTTCATCGAGAGAGAGGTTTCTACAGGGATTTGATTGATTATATGACTTCCGGACCATGCATACCTATTGCTTTAGAAAGAGAAAATGCTGTTGAAGAATTCAGAAAGCTGATTGGTGCAACTGACCCGGCAGAAGCTGAAGAAGGTACAATTAGAAAATTATTCGCGGTGAATAAGCAAGAAAATGCCGTTCATGGATCGGATTCAGATGAAAATGCAGAGATGGAAATTTTTCATTTCTTTTCACGAAATGAACTGTTAGAAAATTATAACGGCTAAACTTAATTTTTTATAAACTTCACTAAATAGGTGGAATATTCATTTAACTTCAGGTGCAATATGAAGATCACATTATCCCTTCTCGTTTTTATGTTGTTGAATTTCTTGAATTGTTCGCAATCCCTTGATAAAGAGAATACATTACTTTTTGGAGCCGATAGACTGCTTCAGGAATACACACATCTGCTTGAAGACAAAGGTATCGGTATCGTTACTAACCACACTGCAACTCTTTCCAACGGAAAGCATTTAGTAGATACTTTATTCGAGCACGGTGGATTTAAATTAGTAGCTTTATTCGCACCGGAACATGGTATACGCGGGACAGCACCTGCCGGCGATGTAATCAATAATCACATAGATGAGAAAACCTCCCTGCCAATCTACTCCTTGTATGGAGCAAATCGAAAGCCTACAGAAGAAATGCTTAAAGATATTGATGTTTTAATTTTTGATATCCAGGATGTTGGCGTACGATTTTATACGTACATTTCAACTCTTTATTATGTAATTGAAGCCGCCGCAGAAAACGATATAGAAGTAATTGTATTGGATCGTCCTAATCCTATTAACGGCGTGTCGGTTGAAGGTCCGATTCGTAAAGAGCATTTAACATCATTTGTTGGTATTGCACCTATTCCGATAAGACACGGATTAACAGTAGGTGAACTTGCTAATTTGTTTGCTTCAGAGTATTTAGATAAATCTTTAAAGCCAAAGCTTACTGTGATTAAAATGTTAAATTGGGACAGACAAAAGTATTTCGATAACTACAGTAATGAATGGAATCCTCCTTCACCAAATATTCCTGATTTTGAAACTACGATTGTTTATCCGGGAACCTGCCTTATAGAAGGCATCAATGTCTCTGAAGGAAGAGGAACATATCATCCGTTTCTTTTAATTGGAGCACCTTACATAAATCCTGAAGAATGGATAAAAGAAATGGAAAAAATCGGATATGAGGGCGTTTCTTTGAGTGCGGCGTCGTTTACTCCGGTTAAGATTCCTCAAATGTCTATGAGTCCAAAATACTTAGATGAAAAGTGTTATGGTTTGGAAATAAAAGTAACTGACAGGGAAAAATTAGCTTCGGTTGAATTTGGAATTAGATTAATTTGTAGTTTGAGGAAATTATATCAGGACA
>CAZTDB010000207.1:0-5178 GCA_964612385.1 uncultured Ignavibacteriaceae bacterium | reverse complement strand
CCTTCGGGAGGAAACGGAGGTAAAGGGGGAGATGTAATAATTAGGGCACATCACAATTTATCAACACTCCTTGATCTTAAACATAAAAGAATTTTTAAAGCCGGAGACGGCGAACCGGGAGGTACATCTTTAAAGGATGGAAAGAACGGCAAAAACATTCTGATCAAAGTTCCTATCGGCACAGTTGTTAAAGATTATGAAACAAAAAAAATTGCATTCGACCTCGACAAAGATCTAAAAGAACATTTAATTGTCCGCGGAGGAAAGGGAGGAAAAGGAAACAGTAACTTCGCAACCCCGACTAATCAAGCTCCTAGAATTGCCGAGCCTGGAATGCCCGGCGAGAGAAAGAAAATTATTTTAGAGTTAAAATTAATTGCCGATGTAGGCTTGGTAGGATTTCCGAATGCCGGTAAATCGACACTAATCTCTAAAATATCGGCTGCGAAACCAAAAATTGCTGATTATCCTTTTACTACTTTGGAGCCTAATCTTGGTATCGTTCGATATAAAGAATTTAACAGCTTTACAGTAGCAGATATTCCCGGAATTATTGAAGGCGCCCATTTAGGAAAGGGATTGGGACATAAATTTTTACGTCACATCGAGAGGACAAAAATCGTTCTCTTTTTAATTGAAGTTACTTCTGACGATTATATACGTGATTATAATATTTTACTCAGCGAACTTAGGAATTACAGCAAAGCATTAGCCGGGAAAACAAAAATATTAGCTTTATCAAAAGCTGATCTTGTCGATGAAAAGAAACTGAAAAAATTGAGCCGCACAAAAATTCCGAATCTTGAATATCCTTTAATTATTTTTTCGTCAATCACAGGTTTTGGAATGGAATCATTATTAGATACTCTTTGGAAAACACTTCAAAAAGAAAAAGGATCATCGGAATAATTTTATTTAGAAATAACTTTATAATTACAAAATAATTCATAATTTTAATTGTGCGTTTTGAGGATTGGGAAAAATTAAATCGGAGGATAAATGAAAGTCGCCGTACATCATAAAATATTAGCCGCAATCATTCTTTTTTCTTTTTTTAACTCTTGCGATTCCGGTATTAATCTTTTTACTAAGCAGGATGATGTGCAGTTGGGGAAAGAAGTAAATGATGAGATAAGAAGTAAGCCTGAAGAGTATCCTATTTTTAAAGGAGACCCGTCAATTAAAGCTTATATTGATCAAAGAATATTTTCGCATATTCTTACCTCACCGAAAGTTGAAAGTAAAAATATTTATCCTTATCAAATAGAAATAATCGATCAACCGGATGTATTGAATGCTTTCGCACTTCCCGGCGGGTACATATACATTTATACGGGGCTGCTGAAATACCTAACCTCCGAAGCTGCTTTGGCGGGGGTGTTAGGACACGAAATTGCTCATGCTGAATTACGTCATGCTACACAGCGATTAACAGCTTATTACGGCGTATCAATTTTACTCAGTTTAATTTTAGGAGAGAATCCTTCACAGCTTGCCGAAATAGCTGCAAATCTTTTTGTGGGATTGGCTTTTCTTGCTAACAGCCGTGCCGATGAAAACCAGGCTGACGAAGCATCATTTAATTATCTGCGAGATACCAGATATTACCCGGGCGGAGTTAAGTTTTTCTTCGAACAATTGAGAGATGATAATCTTGTAAGCTCAAACTCCGGTTCAATAGAGATATTTTTATCTACTCATCCCGACCCGATTGACCGAATCTCTAATACAAACACCAGGTTGAGCGGTGCCGGTATTCCTTTGCAGGATTATAAAAGTACCGGAGAAGGAATATATAAGGACGATTATCAAACCAATATAAAAAATAAATTTTAACACTTTAAAATTTTTTTCACCTAATAGTTTTATTTAGGTTTTTCAAAAATCATAGAAACTTTTTTTAAACTGATAGGAGTGAATACTATGCTGCAACTCAATCACTTAGATTACTACCGCTTACCGTGGAACCTAACCGACAATTCAATATCTTGGTTAGAACCGACTGCAAAATGTAATTTGTATTGCGACGGCTGTTACAGAAAAAACGAAAACAACAGCCACAAACCGCTTGAAGTAATCAATGAAGAGCTGGATATTTTCACACGCTTAAGAAAATGCGATGGTGTTTCGATTGCAGGCGGAGACCCGCTTACTCATCCGGATATTATCGGAATAGTAAAGTCTGTTAAGGAGAGGGGATTGAAACCGATTATAAATACCAACGGTTTAGCATTAACCAAAGAACTTCTTAATGAATTGGTAAAAGCAGGAGTGTATGGGTTTACATTTCACATCGATAGTAAACAAACACGTCCTCATTGGAAAAATAAAAACGAAATTGAGTTAAACGAACTGCGGGAATATTACGCAAATATGCTCTATGAAGCCGGGAACATTTCCTGCGCATTTAATTCGACTGTTTATGAAGATACGATGAAATACGTTCCGGAATTGGTAAAATGGGCTGAGAAGAATATTAATAAAGTTCAGGTTATGGTCTTTATTTTGTATCGTGCTGTAAATAATAACAACGTGGATTTTTATTTGGGTTCTAAAAAAATTGATATGAGTCAATTAGTATATAATGAAGAGCTTGAAGAAAGAACAGATATCAAAGCTCAGGAAATTGTTGAATTAATAAGAAACGAATATCCCGATTTTGATCCTTGCGCTTATTTAAATGGTTCCGAAAAACCGGATTCTTTTAAGTGGCTGTTAGCAGGCAGATTAGGTACTCCGAAAAAGATTTACGGATACATGGGGAAAAAATCGATGGAGTTTATCCAGACTATTCATCACCTGTTATTTGACAGGTATTTAGCATACTCAAAACCGAAGCTTACCCGAAAAGGGAAGTCGATGTTGCTGCTGGGTTTAATCGATAAAAAAATGAGAAAAACTTTCCGCAGCTTTTATAAGAATCCACTGAATTTGTTTAGAAGACTTCATTATCAATCGGTAATGATAATTCAACCTGTGGATTTTCTTGAGGATGGCAGGCAAAACATGTGCGATGGTTGTCCGGATATTACAGTTTGGAACGGGCAGCTTGTTTGGTCATGCAGAATGGAAGAACAGTTGAAGTTTGGCTTTAATGTTAGAACTTATCCTAAGAATTTTATGAGTTAGTAATCGCTTTTTCTTTAGGCGGCTAACTTAACCGTACACAAATTAGGAAGAGGTGGTAAATCTACTGCTGAAAAACAGCAGGGCTGCCCTCAGAACAGAATATCCAGGGGATTTGAAAATGCCAATTTCATTGTAAATCAGGCGAATAGTTTCTATATTTACACCCTAAAAAATGAATTAAGGCGGGGTAGCTCAGTAGGTTAGAGCAGTGGAATCATAATCCACGTGTCGGGGGTTCGAATCCCTCCCCCGCTACAAACTAAAGGAGAAAAATATGTATACATTATTAATAATGATATCATCAATTATAGCCGTATTGTTGATAATAATCGTTTTACTGCAATCGAGCAAAGGCGGTGGGTTAGCCGGAACTTTTGGCGGCTCTGGAATGGGAACGATGTTCGGGACACGGAGAACAGCAGACTTTTTAAGTAAAGCAACATGGTGGTTAGGCGGCAGCCTGGCGGTTCTTGCTTTGATAACTAATCTTTTCTTTTTGCCCGGTCAGTCAACGGTTGAACAGCGGGAAAGCGTTATACAAAGTTCAGGCAGACAATCAGTGCCGCAAACTCCTACGCTTCCGCCGCAGAACCCGGTACCGCAGCAATAAAATTGAATTAAAATTCAAAGCTCTGATTGAAATTAATCAGGGCTTTTTAATTCCAAATCCAGCAAAACCTCAACAATTTCATCTTCGATTTTCTTATAATAATTCCAGCCGCCCTTGTTAAATTCAATGATCATGCTGATGATCAAATCGTCGTTGCCCTTTGTAGTAAGATAACCCGATAATGAAGTTACACCGTTCAAGGTTCCGGTTTTTCCGCGCAGATTATTTTCAGCATAAGTTCCGATCAGCCGGCTGCGAAGCGTTCCATCAATGCCGGCGGTGCTGAGTGAGTTATAAAAATCGTCGAAGTGAGCTAAGTCGAAGTACATTTTTTCAAGCACTCCTCCGATGGCAGCAGGAGTAATTTGGTTATATCTCGAAATTCCTGAACCGTCAACAACCGCAGTGCCTGTAGAATAAATCGCATTATCGCGTATAAACTCTAATACAGCCTGTGTAGAATAAAATGCATTGCCCTGTTCACCCGAAGTTTCTGCACCGATTATTTTAAATAGGCATTCGGCGTAAAAATTATCGCTGTTTTTATTAACATATTTAATTAAATCTCTCAACTGAGTATTGAATTCGGATAAGGTTTGAGTAGCTTCCATGGTTTCACCTTTTATTACATTACCTGTTACTTCAATTCCGTTGTTTATTAATTCCTCTCTTAATTTTTGTGCTGCAAAGAGAGGCGGATCGTTTACATCAACCGTAAATTCTCTTATCCGGCGCCCGGATTTTCTTGTCACTTTCGTTTTATTCCTGTTTAGAACTAACGCAGAAATAGGCGGCAGCTTTACATTTGAGACTTCATCTTTAATCCAATCATTCCTTGTGTAGACATTGTCAAAGTAAGAATCGTCTCCGATAATATTTCCATCAATTTTTTTGATTCCCCTTTCCTTCAACTCTTCAATCATTATAATTAGATCCGGGTCTCTAAAAAATGGATTACCAAATCCTTTGAGGAATAAATTCCCATTTATAACTCCATTTGATATATTGGAATCGTCTGTGAGTAATTTTGTCTTTACTAAAAAATCACCTCCCAAAATTGAAAGCGCGGCTGCGGTAGTAAACAGCTTAGTATTCGATGCGGGAATCATTGAGCGCACACTATTTAACTGATAAATTGTATCTTGGGTGAGAGGATTATAAATTAATATTCCGATTACAGCAGAAGAAGATATTTTATTTATTATTGAATCTATTCGTTCTCTAACATTCTCTTTTGATGAAGGAAAGGAAACCGCAATGAGGAAAAACACTGTTAATAATCTTATCATAGTTTTGTTATCAACTTGTATTAATAAAAAAGAATAATCAAATTACGCCGGAGTTTCCGATTTTTTTAATGAATTTAATCGTTAAATATTGAGAAAAAATCTTCAATCAATTACTACATCAAATATAATCTTTTGTGAAAAATTAAAATA
>CAZTDB010000206.1:0-5197 GCA_964612385.1 uncultured Ignavibacteriaceae bacterium | reverse complement strand
GTGAATTTCAACCTGGCTAATTCAGCAATATGTTCTATTTCTTTTCGTGTTACCGCCATACTCTATCCTTTCCTGAAGGATTGTTCCGAATAATAATTTTCAATGATTATGTTTCTCACTTTTTGCATTAATTCAAGTTCATCTGTTCTGGTTTTAATTGTTTCAGTAGTTATTGGTTTATCAAAATGGATGAACACAGTTCCACCCTTGATGTCAAATTTCCCTTTAGGAAGAAGCTCAAACGTACCGCTGATCGAAACCGGAATAATTGGAAAACCCGATTTTACCGCAAGATAAAAAGCTCCTCGCTTAAACTGTTGTATTTCGCCTGTTCTGCTTCTCGTACCTTCAGGAAATACTACTGCTGAGATTCGTTTTTTTATCATTTTCTGTCTTGCCTCTTTGATGCTTTTTAAAGCTTTTTCGGGATTTTGCCTGTCGATCATTATATACGGACCGAGCTTTAGCTGCCAGCCAAACAACGGAATCTTTGCCAATTCCTTTTTGAATACAATTCCTATTTTATTGGGAATTGAAAATTGAAGTGCCGGTATATCGAAAAGACTTGAGTGATTCGAAACGAATATATAAACTGCATCGTGATTAAAATTATCCAGCCCAACAGTTTTTAACTTTATGCCTGCTATTTTGAAAATCCCATAAGAAAATATCTTTGCAAGTAAATGATAAGATTTGTGAGACCTATCCAATATAACAGAGACCAATGCTAAAAATGACAACACCGAGATGAACAGAAAGAGAATAAATAATTTAATGTATGCCAAAATTCAACCTCTTTCTATTTCATAGGTTTTAAAATCAGAACTTTCACTTCTCATTTCAGTTTTTTCTGCCAGGCGAAAGATTGCACTTATCCTTTTCTTTATTGAAGGATGACCATAAAAAAACCATTCAATCAGAGGATGCGGTTCTTTATCGCCTAAATTTTGCTTGGTTAATCTTTCCAATGTATTAACGAAAGCTGAAAACTTTCCGGTTGAAATGACCGCATATTCATCGGCTTCATACTCGAACCTTCGTGAGATTATATTAGAAATTGGTGACAAAAATAATCCAACAAGCATTCCCCACAAAACTAATAAAGGCAATGCGGCTATTTGAGCAAGTGAATTAAATCCAAACCACGCAATACTTATTTCATACATTTTTGCTATTACAAAAAGAGTTAAAAAGCTGAAGGCTGTTCCAATCAAAATATTTTTAATGATATGCTTCTTTTTATAGTGTCCAAGCTCGTGCGCAACGACAGTTTCAATTTCATCGTGTGAATAATTATCCAATAAAGTATCGCCTAATAATATTCTCTTGGACCTACCGATTCCGGTAAATGCGGCATTTGCTTTTTTTGTATCCTTGCTCATGTTAAACTTATAAACATTTTGAACTTTGATTCCGGCTTGCTCTGCAAGCGATGTAATTCTCTGTCTCAATTCCTTATCTTCTATGGGAGTTAACTTAAAGAACAAAGGCAGAATTAAAACAGGTATTATTCTAGCAAGAATAACCGAAACTACGAATAAGATAATTGCAAATGGAAGCCACCACATCGTTCCGAACTTATTCAGTGAAAAGAAGAAAAATAAAAGAATAGGCAAGCCAATTGCTAAAGAAACAGCCGCTGCTTTTAATTCCTCAACAACCCATTTGAAAAAAGTTTGGTTGGAAAGGTTGTATTTATGCTCCAATATATATCAGGAATAAAAATTCAGCGGAGAGAATATTATTGAAGCTATTATACCCGCCGTTATAACGAATAGGAGGAACAGAAGATATTCATTCGATATAATTTCTCGTAATGACGTTTCTAAAGAGCGGCTCAGTCCACTTACAATAAAAAATAAAATAATAACAAAGCTGAGCACGGCTTTTGATATTCCTAAGATGAGCTTTGTATTATTATATTTCTTCGCATTCATAGTTACATTGTTACATCTGCTGACTAAAACAGATTATGTTAGATTATCTTTTTTTCCGCGGGTTTTTTTCTTGTTCCATAGCCAATACAGCAATATGCTCAAAGACCTTTACCAACTCAGTAAGGATTTCTCTTGATTTAATTCTAGGTACATAATCAGCAGCAATTTCCACTGCTTCTTCAATAATTAATTCTTTTTCATCCTCATCTCTCTCATAAGCAGCATCTATTAAGGTAAGACCGATATCAGATGCCCAAAGTAAAATATCTTCTTCCTCATCCGTTCTTTTTCCGGTATTGAGTATTTCTCCTAACCTTTCTATATTTAAGCCGACTTCGTCTAAGAGCGGCTGCATTATAGGAATTATTAATATTGAATCTTCGGGAAGAAAATCAAGCTCTTCATTTATTCTATCTATAGCTTCTTCGAAATCTTCATTTGTAAAAAGTTTAGAGATATCGTCTTCTTTTAACTCTTTTAAGTAAACCAACGAAAAATCCGGTTCAATATTTCTAAACCACTTTGATTTTTCTGTGATTGATAAATTTTTCAGCTTTTTGGAATGGGGAACTACCTCTTTATTCCATGCATCTTGAATTATCAGCATTACTTGTTCGGCTTCATCTTCTGAAATGAATTCGGTTCTTGTTTTAGCTCTGAAGTATTCCTCGGTTTGGATTTCCTGGAATAGTCCATGATCATCTAAAGGAGGACCCCCCTTTGCTAATTCCTTAGAATAAAGCTTGTAGTTGCTTTTGACTCTTGAATCCTTTGGATTTTCATTTAGAGCTTGTTTCAGCAGTTTAACTGCTTCTTTGTATCTTCCCAATATTCTGTAAAGAACAGCCAAATCGTTTAAGAATTCTGCCTTACTTCTATAGTCGCTTTTAGGTACATTCTTAATAGCTTTCAAAAAATATTCCTCTGAAACGGCAAACTCACTTTCTTCAAAATAAATTTTTGCTAAGTTATAAAATATTTCGGAATCATTGGGGAAAAGCTTTTCGGCAGATTTTAGAATTTTTAATGCTTCGGTATTATTCTTGATTGCTGAGTATGCTAACGCTTGAAGTATATAGAATAATTTTTCTCTTGGGTATCGTTTAATAGCCGTTTTACTCTCTTTGATTACATAGTTGAATTCTCCATCGTAAAGCTTTTTATTAAGCTTTTCCATTAGTTCCATCGGGCTTAGCATATCCGGTTTCAAATGAAAAATTTTTGCATGTTTTTTCGCCATCTTATTACTGCCATAATTAATAATGAAAATTAAAACTAAAATAAATATCCTGCATTTTTATGACTTAATAAAGTATGTGCTGGAATATCCAATTCATAATAAATTCTTAAGCGAATAGTGAACACGTACAAATACATAATTACACTCGAAACTAAGGACATAAAAAAAGGCATGCCTTATTTCAACAACCTAAATAATAGTTGATATTTTATATAGTTTGACAACAAGTTAAATCAATCATTTTGAATTCTGCGCAAGATGAGTGAATCATTTATGTATATCCTTTTTACGAGGCAAAGTAATCAAGCGGTGTAAACAAAAAACCCGGAGCTGATTATTGCTCCGGGTTCTTAGTAAAAAATTATTTTTAGTTGAGCTTACTTTTTCTTCTTAATTGATTTACCGTCTTCACTTAAACGAGAAATATATTTCTCAGGATCTTTTTTAAATTTTTTAAGACAGCTATTGCAGCATACCGCATAGGTTTTTCCTTCGTAGGTATATGTAATATTCGGATCAGCTTCTTCAGTTGAAACAGGACAAACGATATTAAACGGTTTCCCTTCTTCCGCAGCACTTTCTTTATTAAGTTCTTTCAATTCAATTACTTCATCCTTAGCTGCATCCTTCATTTCGGATTGCTCAATTTTCTTTTCAGGTTTCTTAACGGTTTCTTTCTCCTGAGCAGCGGCATTTGTAAGGAATGTTAGTCCTGCAAATAAAATAATTATAGCATAAAATGTGCTTTTCATCTGGTTTTCCTTTCGTTTAGTGTACGTTGTTGAATGAATCTCAGTATAGAATAATAATTCTTTTCAAATTCCGTTAATGCAGTAAATGAAATTAGTAAGAAAAATTTCTATGCACGAAATAGAAATTTATGAGAGTAAAATCAACTTAAAGAGAAGTGCCTATAATCGATTTGTTAACCAAGTCACTTATATTAATTCTAAATTATTATCCTGCAGCCAGCCTACTTTTCCATCCTCTAAACGGATTTTCAGCCATTCATGAAGCCTGTCCTCTATTCTAACCTTCAGTCCTTCATGAATTATGAATGCATCGGGGCTTTTTTCATCGGGAGCCATTTTAACACTCACAATGGATTCGATAATAATACCGTTCTTAATATTTGTATCTCTTTTTAGCTTTATTGCAGTAATTGAAGCCGAGAAGAAAAAAAATATCAGCAGGACAATCCCTACATAAAAAGCTTTTTTTTGATGAACCGGATTTGCAGTATAAAAATAAAGTCCCGCGGCAGTTAGGAATAACAACCAAATAGCATAAGAAAAGTATGCCCAGCCATTTAATGAAAGGAAAGCTAAAAGGTTTTCCCACCAGTCGAATATGAAAAATTTAGGCATCGCTTCAATTTTATCTTTTATTTGGGTATTGGCAAGTGCAAGATTATGCCTTATGTCTTCGTCCTGAGGTGAAAGATCCAGCGCTCTTTCATAATTAACAATTGCTTTTCCAAGCCTGCCAACTCTATAGTAAGCATTGCCAAGATTATAATACAAAGAAACTCCCTGATAGCCTTCGCTTATTATCTCTTCGTAAGTATTGATGGCTTCGTAAAATTTGCCGCTTTGATAATACTCATTCCCCTGCTGCAATTTTTTTTCAACATCGGAAGCAAGAATATTTTGTGAAATGAATACTAACAGAAAACAGATACATAAACAAAACTTGAATTTCCACATATCGATTTTCGTTTCAGGAATTTTTTTTGTCAACTAATGATTTTTCTATTTCGATAATCAAATTTGCTGTGCTGTCATACATTTCATTCATAGCACCAATGCCGTCAGCCTGGGGTGCAAATCGAATGAATTCACATTTCTCTGCCGAGGATTTAAATGCTTCGACTAATTTGGAGTCAATATTTCTTTCGTTTAATTCAGTCACTGCTCTCTCTAATGAAAATTCTGCTTTGGGAATATGAAATTTGTCTTCCAAATAGCCGTAAAGTGCTTGTGAAATTTCAGAGTAGAAAAGACTGACGTTTTTTGATTCC
>CAZTDB010000205.1:0-5208 GCA_964612385.1 uncultured Ignavibacteriaceae bacterium | reverse complement strand
TCTTTGAACAATTCTTCGGTTGCAAGGTCGTCTGTAATCGATTCAAGTATTTCCTTTGGCTGGTCGAGAGTATCAATGCCGCGCGAGTAAGCATCTAAAGCGAGCAGCTTTTCTTTAATCATATATTCAAGATGTCTTTTTTTTGAATTTGCTTTTTTTTTGATAAAAGTAGGACCATATTCGTAGCTGGAAATAAACTCTTCGGCAGTAATTTCAATATCTCCAACCTTTGCTAAAACGGTATCCGGTAAGTGATCCATCGATTTAGAAGCTGTGTCGGAATTTGCTGCCGGATATTTGTAAGGAAAGGAAGCGGCTAACCCTCCCATTATTAAAAAGAAAACAAACAGCGGTAAAAAAATCTTTTCATGCATTTAAAATCTGATGCCTAAAGAAAAAGTATGAATATTTTTCAAACGACCGAAATCTCTGAACGCATAATCGAAATTAACCCATGCGTCGCTGAAGATAATTTTGGAATTAACACCCATGCCAAACGAAAGACCTCCTTCAGATTCTTTAAGAAAAAGAGATTGATAACCCCCGCGGATAAAAAGAAAATCTTTAAATGAAAATTCCGCGCCGGTATTTACACTTTGATAATTATTGCTTGGATGAATTGCATCGGCTGCGACTTTAATTTTATAGTCATCAGCATTAAGTACATTTGTAGAAAATCCTATTTGAAAAAGAAGCGGCAGGTCCCAGCTATCTAATTCAATATTTGTAGGAATTCTGTCATTCGATCCTTGTTTTGTCTCATCAACTCTTATAAAATATCTGGCGTCTCTGCCTTCAAGTTTCATCGGGGTTCCGAAGTTAGACATCGAAGCTCCGATAACCAAGCCGCCGAACAAATCTGTTCTGAATAACGTTCCTATGTCTAATGCAAATGCGGAAGCCGACATGTGCCAAATTTTTTGCTGTACGTATTTTACAGTTAATCCTATTGAGAAGCGGTCGGTTAATTGTCTTGCATAAGAAAGTCCAACTGCGATATCGCCCGCACTGAAGTATTCCCCTGTGCCTTCGGGTTTTTCAACCGTTCTCACTTTCATATCTTCCATCGAAAGAGAGGTAAAGCTTAAACCGAGCGTACCGAATTCTTCAAGAGGAATTACTAAGCCTGCAAAATCAAAATTTGTTTCGGCAATCCAATTAGTGTGTACCAATATTACTTCTCTTAGTGCAAGACGTGAAATTCCGGCGGCATTCCAATATAAAGCAGAAGCATCATCGGCAATACTGACATAAGCGCCGCCCATTCCCTGTGCACTTGCGCCTGCCGTTATTTCCAGGAAACTTGCGGCGCTTGTACCCGATTTCGATATTTTTTGCCCCAGTACAAAAATACCGGGCAGCAAAAAAATGAAAAGCAAAAGTTTTGCGAATAACTTATTCGACATATTCGCCTCTAAAATTTTATTTAATGATTGCAAACTTGCCAATTTTTTCCCCTATACCCGGGGCATCTACATGAAACACATAAATACCGTAAGCGATATCCATCCCATCCTTTGAGACCAAATTCCAAGCTTCCTGTCCGTCATCTAACGAACTATTGTGTTCTATCGTTTGTACATGCTTCCCGCTGATGGTATAAATTCTTATAGTGCATTCGGCAGGAAGATGAATAAAGTAAATTCGTCTTTCTCCTCTGCCCATCTCTAAGGTAGCCGGTTCCCAGGAAGCAGCGCCGACATAGGGATTTGGAACAACGGCAATTTTATCCAAATCGCTCGCGGCTTTTGATTTATCAAAACCCTGTGCCTGGGTTGAAAATTCAAAATACTCACCCTGCCGGAAAGGTTTATGTGTAACTACTTTATATACATCACCTATCTGCGGCGGTCTTTGATTTTCTTCTGCAATTGTTGTGTCTTTAATTAATGTCATCGACCAGCTCACCTTCAGATTGGCAAAGTTTGTAGGTGGTATATCAATTGAATCACCGAATACAATAAAGACCGCATCGTCTTCATTGAAAATCCCGTCTTTATTTACATCTCTAAAAATGAACGGCTGATTACCAATGTTATCAGTTAGATTTTTAATTCTGATATTTGATGGATTCGGCTGGCTGAATGAAGTAGCCGGAAAGCCCATATCGCCCTGCCCTGGTTCAAGCAAAGAAATTTCGAAGTCGCCGGGATAATTAATCCGCCTGCCTCCGTATGCAGCAGCATAACGATCATCGAAGCCAATGCGAACAATATAATTGCTGTTTCCGGTTTTCCACTTTGATTTGTCAAAATCTACGGCAGTTAATGAATCGTTTTTTATATCTATTGCAAATCCATGCAATACGCCGGTTGTTAGTGCATCGGATTCCATTTGAGTGAAATGAATCAGGGTATCGTTGTTTGTATAATCAATCAATCCATACCATGGTCTCGGATGATTGTTATACCGGGAATCGTTTTTAAATTCTAACCGATAATGGTGATAGTTTTTTACTGAATCCGGGTCTAACACCTGAACCGATACTTGACCGGTTCCCGGACCGCTGCCGGTAAAGTTCTTAATTTCCGGTGCGATATAACCTGCTGCAGGCGCGCGCGGAGTAACGGCTGCTGTATTAATATCGGTTTTAAGATTACCGCTGATATCTTTTTTAATTATTGTAGTAGTTTCGGACGGTGGTATTCCTTCAAACTCGCCTTCAATGGTAGTGCGGGTAAATCCCTGGTCATAAGCAGCCACAGCATAATAGTAAGTCTGTCCGTTCTCCACAGTAGTATCGATGTATGAATGGCGCAAACCGGTATCGTCTCCAAGATAAAACAGCGCGCCGTTCACGTCGATCGGATGAAGCCCCTTTACCCCGTTTGCTAAATCGAATTGAGCAAGCGGCTTTCTGAAGGTAGCCTTACCATAGGCATCGGTAATAATTTTATTTTCAAGAAAGTTCGGCTCGGTTGCGCGGTAAATACGATAGCCCTCAAAATTATATCTTTGATAAAACGCATCGAAAGTTTTTTCAGCACGGTCATCCCAATATAGAGTTACTTTTTTATCGCCTGCTATAGCTTTTATTATTGGCTTTTCCGGCGGTTTTGCGAAACGGTAATTAGCGTTGTAAATCTGCTGCACAGTTCTCTTACGCCGGAACAGATCGTCTTTATCGATACCAAAAATTAAAGCCATGGAAAATCTTTCGGTCTCGCCCGTCTCCTGCATTTCTCCTATTTCAACAGAGTATGTATCTCTTCCATGCAAATGGAAAAGATAAGAAGAAAAATAATTGGCAAGATTAACGCCCACTAAAGTCTGTCCGTGCGGTTCCGGTAATCCGGAAAGAACTTTCCAATTCTCTTCATCCCTATTTAGTTCATATTTATGGACGGGGAAAATCGCAAAGCCGGTTAAGCCAAGTTGATCGGATTCATCTTTATCGAGTATACCAAAGTTTGGCTCACCCTGATCAGGTCTTCCGTTGCCTTCAGTTCCATCGGGATCTGGTCCCGTATAGCCTTCATCAAACGGACCGATTCCATCTGTTCCAACATCGTCATTCAGCGGCTCGCCATTATCCCATTGACCGTTTTCATTTACATCCGTGTATGGTCTCCAATTAGCATTTTCATCGGCATCCCAATGCGGCTGCCAAGATCTGCCGTAAAATGTTCTGAAGTTGGTGGTATCGCGCAATACATTTATTATGAATGGATCATTATTCGGATCCGTTATAAAAACTTTCGCTTCGTTATCTCTTCTTTCATCGGTTAAGCCGTCTTTATCGTTATCGATTCTATCGTCGTCAATTCCGGGACTTTCGAGGAATGCGTATCCGCATAAACCTACCGGACTCCAGTTTCCCGGGCTGCCAAAAGGAACGGTGGACCAGGCATAGGACATGTCAAGCAGTTCATCATAATCCCCGGCATTATTTGAAGAATTATCGTGTCCGCCAATTCCCCAATCGATGTACTGAGCAAACAAGGTTTTTGGATAATCGGTTGTGCTCATATTTGTTATTTCATAATACCAGAAGATGTTATCCTCGGCTAATACTTGAGACCATTGAAAACCTCTTGCTTTTACCTGCATACCTAAGCCGCCGCGCATTGGGTCTTCTCTATCAGGCTGATAATTATTTTTAAGCCAGTATTCTCTATCAAGGTGATCATCAAAAACGAAGAATGTTTCAACGTCAGCATTCTGCACGCCTTTACCGAAGAAACCATTCCAATAATTGTCCCAATCGGAAGGGCGGTCGGGCCAAGCAGCAGGCCAGGTTGCAGGGTCATCGTTTCGTGCCGGAGAAGATGAGTAAGGAGCGGCATAACCTGGCAGGGGCCACCAGCCGTAGGTTACACCGGTTGCAGGGTCGTATCTGGTGAACTCGTAATAATTAGTTTCAAGCGGATGAATTATTTTTCCTGATGGGTCTTGAGCCTCAGCTTGAACGATAATGGCAACTCCATCAACGTAAGTGTGGTTGGTTCCTTTGGGCCAAACGCCGCTTCTGCTTGGTTCGTTCAGCCAATCGGCAACCTGCCCAAAGTTATAATAAACAGTTGCAACCAGGTTACCGTCCATAAATCCTTTACGGGTTTGGTTATGATCGCCTTTGTTTTTATCGACAATTCTTTGAGCGAAAACATTTCCTATAAAAAAGAATAACAACACAACCGCATATAAAAATTTTTTTGATTCGCTCTTTTGCACTTTCATTCCTCCTCTAATGCACATTTAAAAAGTAACGGATGCCCCGATAATTATTTGTCTTGGCGAAGAAAAAAAATCGGGACGGGTAAAGTATTCCTCTATGGTATTTGCTCCGCGCGGAGCTTCTTGTGCACGTGTTAATTCGAGAGTGTATCCTGCTCTGCCCGTATCGCCAAAAACATCCTGCTCATTTGCAGTATCGAACAAATTATAAACTTTAGCAAAAACAGAAAATTGTTTTCCAAATAATTCGAAATATTTCGTTATGTACATATCCACATTGAATATGCCCGGTTTGTTGTCACTGTTTTCAAGCCCTGTTCTCTGATTTTGAATTGAAGGTGTATACGGCAGCCCCGATCCTAATCTACCGATAAAGCTTGCAATCAAATCGCCGGGAGTGCCGGCTGTTAAAGTAAAATTTAGTGAATGTCTTCTATCCCAATTCAAAGGGACCAATTGTTTGTTCGCTTCTATTGGCGGGTTAGCTTGTGCTTTGTAAAATGCATCGTTAGGATCCGATGCATTGCCTTTAGC
>CAZTDB010000204.1:0-5212 GCA_964612385.1 uncultured Ignavibacteriaceae bacterium | reverse complement strand
GCTGGAAGGCTCAAACAAAATTTCATGATTTGGTAAAGCTGATGGCAAAGGCAGATTTGGAAAAAGTTTTTCAAAGAGGATATTAGGATTTTGGGGATGGTAAAAAAATTAAATGAATTTCTTTTCCGATGGATCGATCCTATTCACTTTTATTGGAAATCACTATCAACCGACTAAAATTTGGTATTAGCAAAAAAGTATAGGAAACAGAAATTAAGTGAACAAAATATTCCATTATTAAAAATCGGGGTATTCGCTATGTTACTAAGGTCAATAAGGTTTTTTCATTAGTTTTCTTTTGATGTTAATGCAGCTTGCTTTTATTTCTTTCTATTTTTTGTCGGTTAGTAGTGATTGGAAATAATAAAAGCAATTTGATAACGTGTATCCAAAAAATTTCTCGGTGAACCTCTTTTATTGCTTGGTGAGACTCCGTGTAATTTTTTATTTCACAGAGAACCGCAGAGAAGTTACACAGGTGTACTAAAGCACCTCGATGAGCCGGCACAGAGATACACCGGGAGTTTTTTAACAGCTATATCTTTATTGAAAAAATTTCAAAATAAATCATGAAATAATTTTATGATAATCAGATCTTATCTATTAAGCGGATTAATCAATTATCCAGCAGGGATTAACATGAAAATTTTACGACTGATTCTTTTCCTAATTTTTCTTTCAGCAATTCTAACTCATGCACAAAAGGCTTATCAAAAATATCACGCATTTTCCGGTACATTTTTAATTGGTGTTGAAGGAGGGGCATCAATTGGCAGCACTGATTACAGCGATGTTCACTTAGACTATTCGGGAAGAGCGTCACTAGAATATTTTCTTCCTGCTTATACCCGAAGTTCATTCGGCATTAAAGCCTTTGCCTCAGGAGGTTTTTTCTCTTACGAAGATACAAATTCGCCCTATTTAATTTATAGAACCGATTTTTCACAGATTGGTGGTGGTTTAGTATATGCGATTTCATTAAATAAATTTGTTTATCCTTACTTATTTACAGGTGCAGCTTATACTAATTTTAATCCGAAAGACGATAAGGGAAGTCCGTTAATTGCAGCTAATGATTACAAGAAAAAAGAAATAAATTATCTCGGGGAAATCGGTATAAGATTTTTAGTTACTGAAAATTTAAGCTTTAATCTTAACGGGAATGTCAGCATCAGTCCCAACGATAATCTTGATGGGTTGGTTACAGGCGCTAACAATGATGTATTTTTCTCAATTATGGCTGGTCTTTCATTCGCATTCTTCACCGAACAAGATTCAGATAATGATGGTGTGGTCGATTCAAAAGACTTATGTCCGGATACACCCCCCGGCATTCTTGTGGATGAAGCTGGCTGTCCAAAAGATTCTGACAAAGACGGTGTACCGGATTATTTAGACAGATGCCCCAACACCCCTTTTCAAGTTAAAGTCGATGAACATGGCTGTCCGATAGACTCGGATAAAGATGGAGTACCGGACTACATGGATTTATGTCCAGATACGCCGCGCGGAATTAAAGTAGATGATTTTGGATGCCCTTACGACCTTGACGGCGATGGAGTACCCGATTATTTAGACAAATGCCCAAATACTCCGGGCAATGTTTCGGTTGATGAGCATGGCTGCCCTAAGGATTCGGATAACGATGGAGTGCCCGATCATCTTGATGTTTGTCCCGACACCCCTGCAGGTGTAAAGGTGGATGAGTTTGGCTGTCCGATTAAGGAAGAAGAACCTAAAAAGAAAGAAGAAGTAAAAGCAGAAGTACCCAAAGAAGTTATCCTAAGCTCAGGAACAACTTTCGCATTTAATAAGACAGAATTGCTACCTGCCGCCTTCGGTGAATTGGATAAGCTTGTCACGGTAATGAAGCAGAATCCGAACAGCAGATGGAGAATTGAAGGACATACGGATAATATTGGTTCCGATGCAAATAATAAAAAAGTATCGCTTGAACGTGCACAGGCGGTTTTGAAATATTTTGTTTCGAAAGGGTTGAATCAAAGATTGTTTGAAGTTGTTGGATTGGGAAAAGATTTTCCGATAGCTGACAACTCAATCGAAGCCGGAAGATCTAAAAACAGAAGGGTCGCTATAATCAGAATAAAATGATTTTCTCATTTGAGTTAGAAACACAGAAAAATTAAATAATAACATATTTCCAAATTAAATTTCGGGAGAATAAAATGTTTGACGATAAATATAATTTCACTTGCGTTGAAAGATTTCTGAAGTACGTTAAGTACGATACTCAATCTGATGAAGAATCAACTTCTTTTCCAAGCACCGAAAAGCAAAAAGTGTTGAGTGAGGAACTAGTAAAAGAGCTTAAAGAAATCGGGCTGCAAGATGCACACATGGATGAGTGGGGTTACGTGATGGCTACATTGCCGTCAAATACTGATAAGAATGTTCCGGCAATCGGATTCATCGCACACGTTGATACTTCACCGGCTGTAACGGGTGAGAACGTCAATCCGGTGATTCAGAAAAATTATCAAGGCGGTGATATTCAATTACCGAACGATTTTCATCAAGTTATTAAGGTTAGCGATAATCCTCAGCTTAAAGAGATGATAGGTTATGATATTATAACTACAGATGGAACAACACTGCTCGGTGCCGATAATAAAGCCGGTGTAGCCGAAATTATGGATGCTGTAAATTACCTGGTAACCCATCCGGAAGTTAAGCATGGCAATATCAAAATTTGTTTTACTCCCGATGAAGAAGTAGGCAGAGGCACGGAAAAGTTTGATGTACAAAAATTCGGAGCGAAATATGCCTATACTGTGGATGGTGCAAGCCGGGGAGAAGTCGAGAGCGAAACATTCAGCGCCGATGCGGTTACAATTAAATTTCATGGGAAAAATATTCATCCAGGCTACGCAAAAGGTAAAATGGTAAATTCTTTGAAGATAGCCGCTAAATTTTTAGATAATCTGCCGAAAGATAGATTATCACCAGAAACAACTGAGGAACGAGAAGGATATGTTCATCCGGTTTCGGTAAACGGCACCGAAGAACTCACGACTATTAAGATGATTATCCGCGATTTCGAAACTCCAAAGTTAAAAGAGTATGAAAACTTTTTAGAAGAGCTGGTTAAAAGAACCATTGAGAAATTTCCCGGTACCAGATATGATTTCACCATTACCGAACAGTACCGCAACATGAAGGAAATATTGGTAAATCATCCGCAAGTTGAAGAGTGTGCGCAGGAAGCCATGAAGAGATTAAACATCGAACCGCTAATGAGACCAATTAGAGGCGGTACCGATGGGGCAAGACTTTCTTTTATGGGACTTCCTACACCAAACATTTTTGCAGGCGAACACAGCTTTCATTCCAAGCTCGAATGGGTAGCAATTCAGGATATGCACATGGCTGTAAAGGTTATCGTAGAGATTGCGAAGGTGTGGGAGGAGAAGGGGTAGTTGGAGGTTGGTGGTTGGGAGTAGGGGATAGGGGTTGGTCAGGGGATTAAGTAAGTAATCTTTATTATTAAAACATGGTGGATTAAAAATGAATTCATCAAAATATGAAGAGTTAGAGATTTATCAACTCGCAGAAATTCTCAGCGATAAAGTATGGGATATCGTTATTAGTTGGGGTTCATTTGCAAAGAATGCCGTCGGACTTCAATATGTGGACGCAAGTGATAGTATAGGTTCGAATATTTCTGAAGGATATAGCAGAGGAAGCTTTGCTGATCGGTCAAGATTTGCAAAAATCTCAAGAGGTTCCTTATTTGAAGCCAAACATTGGACTAAAAAATCTTACCGGAGGAAACTGATAACAAATCAAGAGTTTAAAGAGTTAACCGAACTAATTGAAATATTATTACCAAAACTAAGTTCCTATATTAATTACCTTAATGAGAAATCTAAAAAAAGAAAAAAAGATCAGGGTCAATAAAGCCAACCCCCAACCCCCAACTTCCCTCCACCCCCCCGAATTAATGGCTCCCGCCGGGGATTGGACGATGCTGCAAACCGCTATTAAAGCCGGTGCCGATGCAGTTTATTTTGGAGTGAATAAGCTTAATATGCGGGCTAAAGCTAAAAATTTTGATGCTGCCGAACTCCCTAAGGTTGTTAGCCTTTGTAAAAAGAAAAATGTTAAAACTTATCTTACCTTAAACACAATTGTTTTTGAAGACGAACTAGCCGAAGCCGAAAGCATTATCGTTCAAGCAAGGCAAAGCGGGATTGACCGTGTTATTTGCTGGGACCTTGCAGTGAGTGAATTATGTAATATACACAACATGCCTTTTTGCATTTCAACGCAAGGTTCAATTTCAAATTCATTGAGTGCATCGTTCTATAAAAAATTAGGTGCGGTAAGAATAGTTCTGGCTCGCGAATGTTCTTTAGAACAAATAAAGCAGATTAGAGCAAACACCGATTTAGAAATTGAAGCGTTCATTCATGGAGCAATGTGTATTGCTGTCAGCGGCAGATGCTTTATGAGTCATCATCTATTTGGAAAAAGCGCCAACCGCGGTGAGTGCGTGCAGCCATGCAGACGTGAATACGAAGTTTACGATACTGCTCTTGATCAATCGTTGATAATCGGTGAAGATTATGTATTATCACCAAAAGACCTCTGCACAATTGAATTCATTGATCAGTTGATTGAAGCGGGAATTGATTCGTTTAAAATTGAAGGACGCAAAAGAAGTCCCGAATATGTGTTCAAAACCGTTTCCGTTTACCGCTGGGCAATCGAGCTGTACTTTGAAGGGAAATTGGATAATGCTGCTAAGAAAAATTTTCTTGCTGAGTTAGAGAGTGTTTACAATAGAGGATTTTCTTCGGGATTCTATTTCGGTGTACCAAGCTCTTCCGATTATTCCAATGCTTATGGCAGCAAAGCAACTGAAAGAAAAGAATTTGCAGGAAAAGTTTTAAATTATTATAAGAAAGCTAAAGCTGTGTACATATCTATTGATGCCGGTACAATTAGTATTAATGATGAATTGTATATTATAGGTCCTACAACCGGAGTGGTAAATCTTAAGCTAGAAAGTTTGATGATTGAAGACAAAAGAGTAGCCAAAGCGGGAAAGGGTGAGAGGGCAACTTTTCCATGTGAGCAGTTAGTAAGGCAAAACGATGCAGTTTATGTAGTAAAACCAATGTAATGATATTTTTAAAAAATAACTGGTTCTATGTTGTTTATAGTGGGTAAGTTATCCTTTAATAGTTAC
>CAZTDB010000203.1:0-5228 GCA_964612385.1 uncultured Ignavibacteriaceae bacterium | reverse complement strand
CCGATTAAAACTGAGTTCGTAGAGAAGATAATCCAGAAAGAACAGCCGGACAGTATACTGCTTCAATTCGGCGGTCAAACCGCACTTAATGTTGGAGTTGAACTTTTTGAAAAAGGAATTCTTAGTAAATACAATATAAGAGTGCTTGGAACTCCGGTTGAATCAATAAGAGATACCGAAGACAGATTGCTTTTTACAAATAAAGTTACTGAAGCGGAATTAAAAGTAGCAGTTAGCAAAACTGCCCGTTCGGTTGAAGAAGCTGTTGAAGCTGCTGAAACGATTGGATATCCAGTTATGGTTAGAATTGCCTACGCATTAGGAGGATTAGGTTCGGGCATCGTTCAGAATGAAAAAGAATTAATTGATAAAGCCTCGCGTGCCTTCGCTTTCACAAAACAAATATTGATTGAAGAATCGCTTTACGGCTGGAAAGAAGTTGAATACGAAATCGTAAGAGACAAATTCGATAACTGCATTACAATATGCTCGATGGAAAATATCGATCCAATGGGAATTCACACCGGCGATAGTGTGGTTATTGCGCCTGTTCAAACTCTTTCTGCAAGAGAAAACTTCAAGCTTCGCTCCATCGGCATTAAGCTGATACGGCATCTCGGGATTATCGGTGAATGCAATATTCAGTATGCGTTAAACCCAAATTCGGAGGATTACCGCATAATCGAAGTAAATGCAAGATTAAGCCGAAGTTCAGCTCTCGCTTCAAAAGCTACAGGTTATCCGCTTGCTTTCATAGCAACAAAGCTTGCTTTAGGCTATGCTTTGAATGAAGTAGTTAATATTATCACTCAAGAAACTTCTGCCTGCTTTGAACCTGCATTAGATTATGTTGCTCTGAAATTTCCAAGATGGGATCTGCAAAAATTCAGACAGGTCAGCACTCAGCTTGGTTCCGAAATGAAATCCGTCGGTGAGGTAATGTCCCTCGGAAGAAGCTTTGAAGAGGTATTGCAGAAAGCAATTAGAATGCTTGATATAGGAATAAAAGGTTTTATCGGCAACGGATTCCTTACCGGGAACCTAGATAAAGAATTAGCACAGCCAACCGACAAAAGAATCTTTGCCATAGCAAATGCTCTTAAAAGCGGTTATACTATCGACAGTATTTATGAGCTTACAAAAATTGATCGCTGGTTTTTATATAAGATGAAAAATATAATTGATACAGAATCCAGGTTAATCAACTTGCCTTTAAGTTCGATAGATGAAGATTTAATGCGAGAAGCAAAGCAAAATGGTTTTTCAGATTTACAGATAGCTGAATTAACAAATTCAGGAGAGCTTGCTGTACGGGAATATCGAAAACGCCTCGGGATTCAGCCGGTAGTAAAACAAATAGACACACTTGCGGCAGAGTATCCTGCTCAAACTAATTATTTGTACCTCACTTACCACGGTATAGAAGATGACATTACTTTAGGTGAACCGAATCAGATTGTGGTTTTAGGCAGCGGAGCGTACCGCATCGGTTCTTCTGTTGAATTTGATTGGTGCTGTGTAAATGCCGTTATGGCTTTGAATAAATCCGGCTTTAATACAATCATGATTAATTGCAACCCTGAAACCGTAAGCACCGATTACGATATCTGCGATAAGCTTTACTTCGAGCAGTTAACTTTTGAACGAGTGCTCGATATATGCGATAAGGAAAATCCCGAGGGCGTAATTGTTTCGATGGGAGGACAAATTCCAAACAATCTTGCCGTTAAGCTTTATAATGCCGGAATTAAAATTATAGGTACTTCGCCCGAACAAATCGATAATGCAGAAAACAGGCATAAATTCTCTGCCATACTTGATAGAATAAATGTTGACCAGCCCGATTGGGAGGAACTTTCAAGTTTGGAAGAAGCAAAAAAATTTGCTTCAAAGGTGGGTTACCCTGTTTTGATTAGACCGAGTTATGTACTAAGCGGTGCAGCTATGAGCATCGTTTTAAGCGAGGATGAGCTTGAAGCTTATTTGAAAAAAGCATCGGAGATAAGTCAGGAATATCCGGTTGTTATCAGTAAATTTATTATCGATGCCCGCGAGATAGAAGTGGATGCGGTCGCCGATAATGGAAGTCTATTTTGTTACGCTATTTCAGAACACGTTGAAAATGCAGGCGTTCATTCCGGCGATGCTACAATGGTTCTGCCTCCGCAAAGAACTTATCTCGAAACTATGCGCCGGGTAAAAATGATAACTAAAAGAATTGCCGAAGAATTAGAAATTACCGGACCATTCAATATTCAATTTATTGCTAAGGACAATGAGGTAAAAGTAATAGAATGCAATTTGCGGGCATCGAGAAGCTTTCCATTCGTATCGAAGACCCTCAAGATAAACTTTATCGAATTAGCAACTAAAATTATGATTGGGGAAAAAGTAGTTAAGATTGATAAATCCTCGTTTGATTTAGATTACGTGGGGGTTAAAGCACCTCAATTTTCCTTTACAAGATTAAAAGGTTCTGATCCCGTACTCGGCGTTGAGATGACATCAACCGGTGAGGTCGCATGTCTGGGCGATGATTTTAATGAGGCTTTTTTAAAGAGTATGATTTCTGTAGGATTCCGAATACCGAAAAAAGGTGTGCTTCTTTCGACAGGTACTCCTAAAGAAAAAGCTGAATTTTTAGAAGAAACAAAAAACTTGTATAAACGAGGATTAAAATTTTATGCTACTCGGGGAACTGCAAATTTTTTAGCACAAAACGGCATGGAAGCCGAAATTTTAAATTGGCCCTTAGAAAAGGAAGAGCCAAATATTCTTACATATCTTAGTAACGGTAAGATTGACCTGGTAATAAACATTCCTAAGAATGAAGAAAAGTTCGAATTGGATAATGATTACATCATCAGACGAAAAGCGATCGATTTAAATATTAATCTTATTACAAATATTCAAATTGCAAAAAGATTTGTGAAAGCATTACGCCGCTACAGCGAGAACGAACTTCAAATAAAAAACTGGGAGGAGTATTTGTAGGTGGTTGGGGGTGGGTTGTTGGAATTTTGAGAGTAACGGTTTGACCCTAGATACTAAACATTTCGCTTGTAGAAATCATATCAATCCAAAATAAAATTTCTTGTGTTATTCCTATTTATCCGCCTCCAGGCAGGCGGAACTCGCACTTCATGAAATGATTTCTTAGAATCATACCTAAAGTTCTAAGAGAAATTAAAATTTAAGCACACAAAGACTATTTTCCACTTACTATGATCCCTAATCCAATCTTAATCAGCTGCATCTGAGAGTAAACTCCTCAGGAGTGAAATATTTAAAGAAATGAATACACCCAAATTCAATAGAACTCCGTTAGGAGTGACATATTATTTTGTTAGAGAATGGATTTTTAAATATGATTAATTTTATCGAAACGATCTAGGATTCACGAAGCAAGAATGAAACAGTTTGAATACGCATCAAGGATCTGACTTTTAGCTTTCGTATTCAAAAGCGAAATTGATTAACCAATTTCAAATCAATCCTATCTCTTTCAAAACAAATAATCCTGCTGATATCGTAAATACCGAACCCAACGTTGTTAAAAGAAGTATGCTTCCCGCAAGCTTGCTGTTCATGCCCATCGCTTCTGCCATTACAAAACTTGCAATAGCAGTTGGTGAGGCAAATAGTATAAAAAGAATCCCCAGCTCCTCTCCTTTAAAACCAAACAGATGCGCTG
Source organism: uncultured Ignavibacteriaceae bacterium (assembly GCA_964612385.1). GTDB lineage: Bacteria > Bacteroidota > Ignavibacteria > Ignavibacteriales > Ignavibacteriaceae > JAGUYG01. Next base: position 1,534 of record CAZTDB010000203.1, on the reverse strand, counting down.
CATAAGTACCTAATGCAGGCAGCAGAATAAGTTTCAAAGCCGCAGATATTAATGCAACTCCGGAACCTTTCTTAGCTTCCGTAAAGCTTAAGAAGCCGCCTATCCCCAATAACGCAAGCGGAAGAGTTAAAGCTGAGAGATACTCTCCTGTTTTCCTAAGTATAAATGGAATTTCAATCTTAAAATATGAAAACGGAAGTGCGACAATTACCGCCAAGAAAAGTGGATTCCGTAAAATTTCAAAAAATGTCCGCATTAGATTTAATTGTTTTTCTTTTCTTACTGGTACAGTCAAAGCAATGATTGCCAGAATGTTATAAATCGGAATTGTAAATGCCAACACAAGTGAAGCTTTACCAAGAATATCCGAGCCATACAAGTTTATCAGCAATGCTAATCCAATTATTGCAAAATTTCCTCTAAAGCTTCCTTGAATAAAAACGCCTTTATCTTTTCCCTCATTGAGTAAGGGACTTGATAAAAGCCAGCTTAATCCGAACGAAATAAGCGTTACTGCATAGACAAATAAAATTATTTCAAAGTTTCGTATCTCCGTAAAATTAATTGTTGAAACTTCCATGAATATCAGCACAGGAAGTGCGACGGAAAAAACTATTTTAGAGGAGAGATTTATGAAATTATCATTAATCAGTCCGAATTTCTTTAGAACATAGCCGATTGCTACAATGATAAAGACGGGCGCTACGATATTGGTTGTTAATATTAAATTATACATTTATGCTTACTAATTTTTAACGGATATTATTAAGAGAAATGAATAGTTTTGCATTATGACTTTTCCCCAATGGTTATTTTAAATCTTGAATATGATTACATAAAAAAGTCGATTCGGTAATTTCAAATATCAACTCAATCCTTCAGCATTATTTTTAATCGTTCAAGACTCTCGCTCCAAAATTTTTTTGACCTGGCTGCTTCGGTTTTATTTGGCAGTTTGCTGTGCTGAACAGTAATCTGACTTTTACCCGAATCCTTTTCATTAAATTGAAATTCTACAACAGTCTTTCCGTCAATCCATGTCATTCTCATCGATTTATTTTCTGATGACTTCCGAAGAGTAAATTTACTTTGCGGCAGCCAAAGTTTTCGAAGCTTCTCTTCAAAACAGAATTTATAAAGAACCGGAGGAGGTTTATCAACGGTTTTACTTTTGCTAATTTGAAATCCATCGCTTTTTTGATGTTTCTCTCTTAGCCCTCGCACTTGTTCATAGGCGACAGTGATCATTTGCTGCCACCATGCACTCCCTTTATATTTTTTATCAATGAAGGCAACAATTTCTTTGTGGTTCATTTTTTTAGCACCGGCTTTATCTAAGATTGCAAACCATTCGTCCCAACCTTTGCCGGTTTTAGCTTTGACCGCTTCTGTACCTATGCCTCCCGCAGTTAAATGTTTTTGTTTGGACGCCATTGTTATTCTCTGATTGTTGAAAAATTTAGTAATTCATTTACACAGAATGCTAAACCTCCAGAGCTTCAATGGTTAGTTCTATGTAAATAATTTTGATTAT
>CAZTDB010000202.1:0-5232 GCA_964612385.1 uncultured Ignavibacteriaceae bacterium | reverse complement strand
TGCGCGGCCTGGACGGTGTGAAGCCCTTCGCCCCCGCGGAATCCACCTGTCCCGACTTTTAAATATTTTTTCGATTTGATTGAGGTTTTTATCTCTCGCTTGGTAAAGTCCTTATCAACAAATTGGTAATTCATCAATTAATGTCGAATCATTCAATGCTTGCCTTAGAAAATCGAAGGTTAAACCGATGTTTCTCTCAACTGTTCCTTTATTTATCATTAAGCTTGATTGTCAAATGAATTATCAACACTTTATCATTGGTAAATAAAAACGAAGCAGCACAGACTAATAGTCTGTGCTACGTGTTTTTGAAATCATTTCTAAAAATATCAGTACCTGTAATAATCCGGCTTATACGGTCCTTCCACTTTAACACCAATGTATTTTGCCTGCTCTTCGGTTAGTGTATCTAATTCGACACCTAATTTTTCAAGATGCAGCTTTGCAACCATTTCATCTAATGTCTTAGGTAGAACGTATACTTTATTTTCATATTTACCGGGATTATTCCATAACTCAATTTGCGCCAGCACTTGATTAGTGAAAGAAGTGGACATAACAAATGAAGGATGCCCTGTTGCACAGCCAAGATTAACTAATCTTCCTTCAGCAAGAACGATGATATCTTTGCCATCGATTGTATACTTATCTACTTGCGGTTTAATAGTATCTTTTGTATGACCATAGTTCGCATTGAGCCATGCCATATCAATTTCATTATCAAAGTGTCCGATGTTGCAAACGACTGTTTTATCTTTCATCAAACGGAATTCTTTCTCAGTTATGATGTCGCGGTTTCCAGTAGCTGTTACAACAATATCAGCTTCCGGAATTGCGTTGGCAATTTTCTTTACCTCATAACCGCTCATAGCAGCTTGCAGTGCACATATAGGATCTATTTCCGTAACAATTACACGCACCCCGGCGTTTTTCAATGATTCTGCTGAACCTTTACCTACATCGCCAAAACCTGCAACAACGGCAACTTTACCTGCCATCATTAAGTCGGTGGCTCTTCGCAGTGCATCGACTAATGATTCGCGGCAGCCGTACTTATTATCAAATTTAGATTTAGTTACAGAATCGTTAACATTTATGGTTGGTATCGGCAAAGCTCTGTTTTCCATCCGCTCGTAAAGCCGATGAACACCTGTTGTGGTTTCTTCAGATATGCCTCTGATTCCCGGAACCAATTCGGGATATTTATCTAAAACCATGTTGGTTAAATCGCCGCCGTCGTCAAGAATCATAGTTAAAGGTTTTCTCTCTTCACCAAAGAAAAGAGTCTGTTCAATACACCAGTCGAACTCTTCAAGAGTCATTCCTTTCCATGCATAGACAGAAATACCGGCAGCGGCAATTGCAGCAGCGGCATGATCTTGAGTTGAAAATATATTGCATGAAGACCAAGCCACCTCAGCACCAAGCTCGATCAATGTTTCTATCAAAACTGCGGTTTGAATAGTCATGTGTAAACAGCCGGCAATTCTTGCACCTTTTAAAGGTTTCTTTGGACCGTATTCTTTTCGCAGAGCCATCAAGCCGGGCATTTCGGCTTCGGCAAGTTTAATTTCTTTTCTTCCCCACTCTGCAAGAGATATATCTTTTACTTTGTATTTAACGTATTTAACATCGCTTTTTTCTGCTACTGTACTCATTGCTTCCTCTTCGAATATTATTTAAAGATATTTCTTAAAAGTTTTAACCAGATCAAGCGCCTCCCATGTAAAATCTTTTTCATTTCTTCCGAAGTGACCATAAGCGGCAGTTTTTTGATAAATCGGACGACGTAAATTCAGCCTGTCAATTATGCCGCGCGGTGTTAAATCAATTTCTTTCGCAATCATTTTACTTATTTCAGCATCGGGAATTTTACCTGTTCCTTTTGTATCGACATAAATTGAAACCGGTTCGGCAACGCCGATAGCATAAGCAAGCTGCACTAAGCATTCTTTCGCCATTTTTGCAGCCACAATATTTTTTGCGATATGTCTTGCAGCATAAGTCGCACTGCGGTCAACCTTTGATGGGTCTTTTCCGGAGAACGCTCCGCCGCCGTGAGGTGCCCATCCGCCGTAGGTGTCCACAATAATTTTTCTGCCGGTTAATCCGCTATCGCCGTGTGGTCCGCCTATTTCAAATTTGCCTGTAGGATTAACGAAATATTTTGTCTTTTTATCAAGGTATTTTTCCGGTATAACTTTAGAAATTACATGTTCAATAACATCTTCTCTTATTCTCTTTTGTTTTGCATAGCCGTCATGCTGTGTTGAAACTACCACCGCATCAACTCTTATTGGGTTATGCTTATCATCAAACTCAACTGTTACTTGAGATTTTGCATCGGGACGAAGGTAAGGCATTAAGCTGTTACTCCGTTTTCTGATATCAGCCAGTCGCTTAACTAACTTATGTGCATACATAATCGGCATCGGCATAAGTTCCGGGGTTTGATCGCATGCGTAACCGAACATCAAACCCTGATCACCGGCGCCGCCTTTGTCAACTCCCATAGCTATATCGGGCGACTGTGAATGAATAGCATTTAACACCGAACATGAATCGGCATCAAATTTATATTCGGCACTTGTATAACCAATTTTTCTTACTGTTTCTCTAACTACATCAGGCACTTCGATGTAAGCAGAAGTAGTAATTTCACCTCCTACCAAAACTAAACCTGTAGTTACAAATGTTTCGCATGCTACTCGTGCATTTGGATCTTGTTTATAAATTGCATCAAGAATACCATCAGAGATGGCATCGCTAATTTTATCGGGATGCCCTTCGGAGACGGACTCGGAAGTAAAGAAATATGACATATATTTTCTCTATTAATATTGTAATTGATAATTTAATAAAAATCGATCTCAGTAGAATCGCCTGAGTTCAATCGTTTGAACGAACCTCTTATAACTGAATTATTACCTATGATAGAATTTTCAAGAAGTGCTTGAGAAACCTGAGCATTAGAACCAACTATTGAGTTGCGAATAATGCAATCAACTATTTTACAGCCTTTGTCAATGGTTGCATAAGGACCGATTACCGAATTTTCAATTTGTGTTTCGTCGGCAATATAAACCGGTTCTCTAATTACCACCGAATCAATTTTTCTATTGCTGCTTTTTTGATTTAGCAGATGTTGATTGGTGGATAAAAGCGTTTCAGGCTTTCCACAGTCATACCATCCTTCAACATCGAAGGTGGTTAGCTTTTCACCATTGTCAATCAATATTTGAAGTGCATCGGTCAATTGTAATTCCCCCCGAGTTCTCACGTCTTTTTCAACCAATTGATTCAGAGAATCTATTAAGGCTTTAGAATTGGCTATGTAATACAAACCAACCAATGCAAGGTTAGATACATTTGTTTGGGGCTTTTCCACTAACTTTTTAATCCAGCCATTTTCTGTTACGGCTACACCGAAACGCCTCGGGTCGTCAACGTGTTTTACGCCAAGAGCAGATATTCTATCTTTAAATACGTTTTTAAGATTGACATCGAAAATCGTATCGCCTAAAATTATAAATATTTCATCATCATCGAAGGTTGGAATTGCGGTATATATCGCATGTCCCAATCCTTCCATTTCTTTTTGTTCAATAAACACCGATTTCATCGCCGGATAATTTTCTTCCACATACTCCTTTATCATCTCACCAAGATGACCTATCACAAAAGTAGATTTGGTAATTCCTTCCTCCAACAATTTATCAAGAATATATCCGAGGATGGGTTTGCCTCCGACATTCAATAATACTTTTGGTGTAGAATATGTATGGGGTTTTAACCGGCTGCCGATCCCGGCTACGGGGATAATAGCTCTCATTACTCTTGAATAAATTACAATTAAGTGCACAAAATTACCTAATAGCTTAAAGAATAACAAATTATGAGCATACACTTAATGCTAAAGGTTGAAGTATAAATTTAGTACCTGTCATTTATGAACAGAATAAACTTAAATATATTTCTAGCCCCCTTAATACTTGAGTTTGATTTTTTATAGCCGCAAATTGGCACAGCTTTTTTTTAACAATTTTTACGGGGAAATATCATGACAAAAAAAATCAAGGTTATTCAATATGGAATTGGACCTATTGGGTTAAAGGTAACAAATTATCTGCTTGAGAGAAACAATATTGAAATTGTCGGAGCGGTGGATATTGATCCTGCAAAATTTGGAGTTGATTTAGGAAAAATATCTGGAGCAGGAAAGGAACTTGAAATTAGAATAACAAACAATGCAAAAGAACTGTTCGAATCTATTGAAGCAGATGTTGTAGTATTGACCACTACATCAAGCCTTGAGAAAATTTATCCTCAGATAATCGAAATTTTAGAGCACGGATTACATATAGTTTCAACTTGCGAAGAATTAACTTATCCGTGGATAACAAATCCGGAACTCTCGCATGAAATTGACCGCCTTGCTAAAGAGAAGAATGCAGCTATTCTCTCAACAGGAGTAAACCCAGGATTTCTAATGGATTTTTTACCTGCAGCGCTTACAGCTATCTGTAAAGAAGTTAACAAAGTTACTGTAGAAAGACTTCAAGATGCGCAGTTTAGAAGAATTCCTTTCCAACAGAAAATAGGAGCAGGATTAAGTTTAACAGAGTTTCAAAAGAAGATTGAAGATGGCTCTCTGCGTCATGTAGGTTTAACCGAATCTGTTCATCTCATTGCTTCTAAATTAGGATGGGAACTAGATAAAACTGAAGATATAATTGAACCGGTAATAGCAGAGAAGGAAATAAAAACCGATTCTCTTACTATAAAAGCCGGTGATGCATTAGGTGTTCAGCAAATCGGCAGAGGTGAAAAAGACGGTAAAGAATTAATTCGTTTAGTCTTTAGAGCGTCTATCGGAGAACCAAATCCGCGTGACAGAATCATCATCGACGGAGTTCCTCGAATTGATTCAACAATCAAAGACGGAATGAACGGCGATATTGCTACCTGTGCTATCACCGTAAACGCAATTTCAAGTATTGTGAAAGCAAAGCCCGGATTACGAACAATGGCAGACATCGAGCCGGTTTCTTGTTTTAGATAAATAATTAGTCTCTCACCTTACGCAAGTGAGTGGAAAACCTCCGAGGTTTTGTAATTCAATATATTCTTAGACTTGTTTTTTGTTTAAAATTAAAAGTTTTCTTGTAAAAACACTCATTGAAACCTCGGAGTTATTCCGTTTAAAGTCAATTTAGAACAGACAACTAAAGC
>CAZTDB010000201.1:0-5234 GCA_964612385.1 uncultured Ignavibacteriaceae bacterium | reverse complement strand
AATATTATTGTCCGTAATCAGCAGGCTGTATTATCCCCCAGCTGGTCGATTCACTCCGGCGCAGGCACTCAGAGTTATTCATTCATCTGGGCAATGGGAGGAGAAAATCAATCTTTCGAAGATATGGATGCTGTCAACATGATGAGGCTTAAATGATTTTAAATGAATTCGATCTCTCAGAAAAAACTGCTCTGGTAACAGGTTGCCGTAAAGGTATTGGTAAAGCTTTAGCCGTTGCACTTGCAGAAGCCGGTGCTGATATAATCGGAGTAAGTTCAAAATTGGAAGAAGGCAGTGAGGTTGAATCGGATATACTAAGGCTTGGAAAGAATTTTATTCCAAGGACGGCTGATTTTTCCGACCGTAAATCTGTTTACTCATTCATTCACTGGCTGAAGAGTTCAGGTAATTCTGTTGATATTCTGGTGAATAATGCAGGTACTATAAAGAGAGCTAAAGCCGCTGAACACTCTGATGAATACTGGGATGAGGTGATAGAAGTAAACCTTAACGCTCAATTTACTTTGACTCGCGAAATTGGAAAAGAAATGATAAAAAGAAAAAGCGGTAAAATAATTTTCATCGCATCTCTTCTTTCATTTCAAGGTGGTATTACTGTCCCGGGTTATGCTGCTAGTAAAGGCGGCATCGTGCAGCTTACTAAGGCATTAGCTAATGAGTGGGCTCAATTCGGAGTTAATGTGAATGCCATAGCCCCGGGTTACATCGAAACAGATAATACAGCACCATTAAGAACAGATGAAAATAGAAATAAAGCTATATTAGATCGAATTCCTGCCGGGAGATGGGGCAGCCCCAAAGATCTTTGTGGTGCTGTAGTTTTTTTAGCTTCCTCCGCTTCAGATTATGTGCATGGTTCTGTGCTTATCGTTGATGGCGGTTGGATGGCAAGGTAATTCCTATTTTAAGTATAAGTATGTAGGTTATTATGTCTAGAGTTGAAATATTAAGTAAAATTTTGGAAGGCGGTGTAATTGCTGTTCTTAGATTAAATGGCGGCGAAAATTTTTTAAAAATTTCCGAAGCTATACACAAAGGCGGCGTTAATGCGCTTGAATTAACTATGACGACTCCGAATGCTTTAAAGCTGTTAGAGGAAGCGGTTAAAGTATTCGATAGTGAAATGCTGTTTGGAGTCGGTTCAATTTTAAATGAACAAATGGCAAATGATGCTATCAATGCGGGTGCACTTTATCTAGTTAGTCCTGTTTATAAAAAAGTACTTGTCAAGACAGCTCATTCGCATGATCTTCCCATAATTCCGGGTGCTTTTTCTCCAACGGAGATTCAAACCGCTTATGAAAATGGAGCCGATGTTGTAAAAGTATTTCCTGCCGATATACTTGGTATGAGCTACTTTAAATCCATCAAAGCACCTCTTCCTCATTTAAAATTAATGCCCACAGGCGGAGTAACTTTAACTAACGCAGCAGATTGGTTAAGAGCCGGTGCATGTGCCGTCGGAATTGGAACAGCATTATTAAGTAAAATAGCAATTGAAAGTAAAGATTATTCAAAACTTACTGAAAATGCTAAAATACTTATAGAAAACATTAAGCAATATCGTCAAGAAAATTTGTCTTCTTTAAATTTGATAAGGAATTAATCTGATGAAGGTTGTAACTTTTGGTGAAATTATGTTGAGGCTATCTACCCCCGGGTATTCCCGTTTCTATCAAGCAGAAAATTTTGATGTCACTTATGGGGGCGGAGAAGCTAATGTGGCTGTTTCATTAGCAAATTTTGGATTGGAAAGTTATTTCGTTTCTAAAGTTCCCAATAATGAAATTGGTCAATCTGCCGTAAATCATTTACGAAGATTTGGAGTTAAAGAAAATTACATTGCCCGCGGCGGAGAGAGATTGGGAATATATTTTTTGGAGACCGGAGCCAGTCAACGACCTTCAAAAGTAATTTATGATAGATCAAATTCAGCAATCAATACTTTGCTAAATGAAGAGTGCGAATGGGATAAAATTTTTAACGATGCCTCATGGTTTCATTTTACCGGTATTACTCCTTCGCTTGGAAAAAATCTACAGGAACAAGCATTAAATGCTTGTAAAGCGGCAAAGAATAAACAGGTTAAAATTAGCTGCGATTTAAATTTCCGTACTAAGCTCTGGTCCGAAAAGGAAGCACAAAAGGTTATGATTCCCTTAATGGAATACGTAGATGTCTGCATAGCAAATGAAGAAGATGCTGAAAAAAGTCTTGGGCTGAAGCAGAATATTTCAAAGGTCGATTCTGCTGCATTGGATCAGGAAGAATATTTCAACCTTGCTAAAGAATTAAAGAACAAATTTGATTTTGATGCAGTTGCAATTACCCTGCGGGAAAGTTTTTCTGCTTCAATTAACAGATGGAGCGCATTACTTCTTGATAATAACGTATGTAAAGAGCCCTACCGGTCAAGATCATACCAAATACAAATTGTCGATCGCGTTGGTGGCGGTGATGCATTTGCAGCCGGCTTAATTTATGGCTTGCTTAACAAAAACAATTCAAAGGAAGCATTAGAATTTGCAGTTGCTGCTTCGTGTTTGAAACATACTCTTCACGGCGATTTCAACTTAGTATCGGTTGATGAGGTTGAGAAGTTAGTTAGTGGAAATGCTTCCGGAAGAGTGGAGAGATGATTAACTTTTTTCTGAATACCAATAACTTTTAACACAATTTTAGAGAGGCTTTAAATTGGAAGAGAATATGTTCACTCACTTAGGAACAAGAGAACCCATTAGCAGGATAGTAGCATCAAGAATTGAGGAGGCAATATTTTCAAAAAAATATGTTGCCGGCTCCAAGCTGCCGTCGGAAGCAGAGCTTTGCAGGATGTTTGGTGTTAGCAGAACTTCGGTAAGAGAAGCATTACAATCTTTAACGGCTCAAGGATTAATTCACGTAATCAAAGGCAAAGGTATCTTTGTGAATAATCTGAACGGTGAAACCGTTACAGATCCGTTAGCTAAATATCTAAAATTAAAGCTTGATAGAGATTATGTGTTAGACCTCGTTCGTGCCCGGCAAATAATCGAACCTGCTATCGCATATCACGCCGCTATAAATAGATCAAAAGAAGATATCGACATTCTAAAAAAGGATATTGAAGAATTAGAAATGAGCACAGGAGATTATGTCGAGTTAGCAAGATTAGACATGCATTTCCATCTTCATTTAGCTAATGCTTCGGGTAATTCGGTTATCCCATTAATTCTAGATCCAATACACAGACTAATTCCCGAAGTATCTTCTGTATATGCTACTGTATCGGATGCTAAAATAATTGCTGTTGACTGGCATACTAAAATTTGGGAATGTATTGCCTCCGGTTCTTCTATTGAGGCTCGTGAAGCAATGGTACAGCATCTTAAAATTGCTGAAGAGCACGCTATGAAAATGCTGGAATCACGCTTGCTGTTAGAGCAGAAAACCGACGAAAAAAACAAATGAGTCTCCTCTAAAAAATTATTTTTACTAAGGAAATGTTTTGATTATTAACAATACTTGAATACAAAATTTGCAAATATGACCTTTTTAGATACGCCTCATAAATGAAAATTCATGAAATTTAACGGAGTAAAACTATGAATAAATTTAAAGGGAAAATTGTATTAATAACTGGTGGAGGCAGAGACATCGGAAGAGAAGTCTGTTTGAAGCTTGCCTCAGAAGGAGCAAAGGTATGCCTGAATTATTTTGAATCCGATGATAAGGGCAAGGAAACTGTTAGAATGATAAAGGAAAAAGGAGGAGATGCAATTTTAGTTCCGGGAGATATGACAAAAAGCCGCGATGTGAATGCACTGGTTCAAAAGTGCATTGAAACGTTCGGTTACAAGATAGACATACTAGTCAATGTGGCAGGCGGTTTAGTAGGAAGAAAAACAATGGAAGAAATGGATGAGAATTTTTGGGATTTTGTAATTACTCTAAATCTTAAAACGGCTTTTCTCGTAACTAAAGCAGCGCTGCCTTATATCCCTTCAGGAGGTGCAATAGTTAACTTTTCCTCGCAGGCAGCGAGGGATGGCGGCGGTCCTGGGGCTATTGCTTACTCTACCGGAAAGGGCGGTATTCTTACTTTTACACGCGGTTTAGCTAAAGAACTTGGACCTAAAGGAATACGGGTTAATTGTGTCTCACCGGGTATGATAAACACAACCTTTCACAATACATTCACTAAACCTGAAGTTAGACAAAAGGTAGCTGCTGCAACCCCATTAAGAAGGGAAGGTGAAGCAAAAGAAGTAGCTGACCTCGTTTGTTATCTTGCATCGGATGAAGCTTCATTTATTACCGGAGCTTCTATTGAGATAAATGGTGGAACTTATTTTATATAAAATTCTGGAAGGTATTTAATGCGGTCAATAATCAATTCATTTAAAGTTATTCTTATCAGCACATTACTATCAATCACTTCTATCGCTCAAAATACTCATCCAAATCTGGTTTTAACGGTTAACGGAGTACAAAATATTAAGGCAAATTTTGGCAAAATTCCTCTTTTCGATAAATCTTTTAACGAAGCACAATCAAAAATAGATCAAGCGCTCTCTTTGCCGATTGAAGTTCCGGTTCCAAAAGATCCGGGAGGAGGTTACACACACGAAAAGCATAAGCAGAATTATAACGAAATGTATTTAGCCGGAATTTTATTCCAGGTTACCGGCGATGAAAAATATGCATTCTTTATAAAGGAGATGCTCGACAGATATGCTAAAATGTATCCGGATTTATCTTTGCATCCGCAAAAAAAAGATCAAACGCCCGGCAGACTATTCTGGCAGTCATTAAATGAAACTGTGTGGCTGCTTCATACTATACAGGCTTACGATTGTATTTATGATTGGTTATCGAAGGAGGACAGAAATAAATATGAAGAGAACATTTTCCTGCCGATGGCAAAATATTTTTCGGAGAAGCTTCATCATGAATTTGACCTGATCCATAACCACGGAACATGGATGGTTGCTTCTGTGGGAATGACGGCATTCGTGTTGAATAAACCTGACTTGATTGAAAAATCGCTCTACGGTTCTGATAAAAAAGAGAAAGGGGGATTCTTAGCCCAATTAAGATTGCTCTTTTCTCCAGACGGTTATTATACCGAAGGCGGTTATTATGTGCGGTATGCGCTTTGGCCCTTTTTCATTTTTGCAGAGTCAATTCAAAACAATTTACCTCAATTAAAGATTTACGAATACAGAGATCAA
>CAZTDB010000200.1:0-5263 GCA_964612385.1 uncultured Ignavibacteriaceae bacterium | reverse complement strand
AACAAAAATTCCTTTGTGATCGGCAATTACCCGGTAAACTTCGCCTGTTTGATCTTTTCTGAATAATTTACCAATCCATCTAATCTTTTTATGCAAATTATACTCGTGGATTAATTTATGCATCAGTTCAATTTGTTCTTTTTCTTCCTGGTCATTTGATTTATTTATATCCACGCAACCCGCAACTATAATTAGGTTTGCCATTTCCTGTAATTCTTCACTTTCGCCGAACCATTGCACAAGCGAAGTAAGATTTTTAATCTTATCAAGTCTTGCCAATGAAAAGATGGGAATCAGATCAGGGTTTTCAAGTTCTCCGATAACATCGGGATCTTCAACACTTTCAAAGATTAATATTTCAAGATTGTTCCGGATATCTGTGAGTCTTTTTTCTGTTTCAGTAAAAGGGAAAAATATTTTAGTATTTACACCCGGTGGAACAATATTAAATTTTGGATGAAAAAGATTTATACCGCCTGTAACTCTGTACAATCCGGGCATTGTAAACTGACAGTAAGATTCATACTGCCCGATACTATCTTCGGTGCCCGCAATTTCTTGATACGAAGATGTAACGATAAAATTGGCTGCATTCATTGCAATAAGATCTGCGGTAAATTGAATTGAGAAGTGATAATGAGGCTCGAGATTTTTCCAGTATAATCCGCTGTAAAGATATTTGCTCTTTTCAAGTGCATGTGCAACGTTGCATTGCGTTACACCGAATTTTCTTGCAAGCATAAAAGCCGCCATGTTTCCATCGGAATAGTTGCCGATGATAAAATCCGGTCTCTCACTGAATTCGGCTAATAATTCTTTATGGGCATCTTCAACAAAACATTCCAGATAGGGCCAGATTTCAAAACGCGAAATCCAGTTATCCGTTACATTTGGATTAAACGCACGGAAAGGTACGCGCAGAATCCATGAGTCTTGAGTTTCATGAATCTTCTCAAGCCGTTGATTGCATTTAGTACCACCGGCATTGGGAATAAGTCTTGCAAGAATTATTAATTTGGGAATAACATCCAGCCCCGCTTCTAATAAAGATTCAGTAATTTCTTTTTCGAGTGCCTTTACTTGATCAAGAATGTAAACTACTTGCCCGCCCGTATCCGGCAATCCCAATACACCTTCCTGCCCGAAATAACCGTGAGGTGAGATGATTGCAATATTGAAAATCATCGGGATACGCGAAAGAAATTCTTTCAATGCCTCGTAGTCGGGTGATTGAAGCAGCCTATCTAACATTTCAAGGCTTTCAATTATTCTGCCTGCATTATTTCCCAGCCCGGGTTCGAAGCCGAGCGATTGCAAATCATTCTTGAAATTTAAATAATCTTCGTCGGGTTCTTTTTTGCCTAAAAAATCAAGCGCTTTATCAATGCTTGCACTTAACTCCTCCGGGTTTGAGATTCGATCGTTAAGAATTAGCTGCATCGATTTATACTTGTGAACAAACAGAAAATTAAATAAAGCCGTCCTAAGCTTTTCAGGCTGCGTAAACATGTGGCTGGAGAGATATCTGTTTAGATATTCAACTCCTTTCCCGATGCTTTTGGGTTCCTTTACATTTGGAAATTTATCGTAGAAGGTTTTAAAATTTATTGCTAAGATATCGTCAGAGTTATCGCCGTCGATATAATATTCCTTTGCCTTAAGGTAATCTTCAATAGTAACCTTTTCATTGTATAATTCCTCAAGGTTAAAAAGAAAATAATCGGTGTAGCCTATTTTTTCTCTTACTTCAATATAGATGTAATTATCGATGCAAACCGATTCGTTTATTTTTTTTACTATTTCCTTTAATTCGGTGCAATCAATTTCCTGGTTTTCGGCGGTGTATTCTTCAAGAATGTCCAGAAGATTTCCTTTAACCATCAGCTTGCTTTCATTCAGAGCTACTTTATTCAGGTAGCTGAAAAAATTTGGCAGGTTATTTTCAATCATTCTATGAACGCTGTTATTATTCATATTTATTTTTTCCTTCCGATAAAAATCCATAATAATTTATTCCATCGATTATGCCTCCCGCATACTTTCTATTTGCAAAGTATAATCTGCTGCTTCCCTTCAGACTTTCAAGCTCGCTGCTGTAGTTGGCAACCACAACACCTAACAAATCGCCTTTCAGCATTTCCCTGTCGTTACCCGAATCGCCTGCAACAAGAATGTTTTCGTAAGGAATATTCCATCTATATGAAAGATACCTGATTGCTTTACCTTTAGATGCACGATACGGAAGTATATCAAGAAATTGACCATGACTATAAATTATATTAGCTTTTATTTTATTAGCGATAAGCGCTTCTTTAATTTCATTTATATTATTTACATTCTCTCCGGTGTAATAGCTTATTTTAAATTTACGCTGTGTATTTTCTTCCTGATATTCCAGAAAGTCGAATTGGCTAAGCAGTTCAACAATTGCCTTTCGATTCCATTTATGAGAGATATGCGATTCCCATCCCTTTGAGTAAATTAATTTTCCATCATGATTATAATATAATTCGGAACCAACGGATGAGATTATTAAATCGGGCAGCGGAACATTATGCTCCTTCAATACATGAACAGCCGAATCAGCCGTTCTTCCGGTAGCAACACCAAAGCCTATAGTGTCATGGTGTCCGGCAATAAGATCAATAAATTCTTTCATTGCATCGTCATCGCCCAATAATGTATAGTCAATATCCGTAATAATAATTTTTTTAACATCCAGCAATTTTTTACCAACTTGAGCGAAGGTATCTTTTTTCTCCAATTCAATTGCGAGCAGCTTATTGATTTCATTCAGATAAGTATTTGCGTGAGCTTCCCATGAGTAATATTTTTTTACGTTTTTTATTCCATTCTCGGAGAATGTTTGCCACAGATTTTTATCATCCAAAATTTTATTCAACGCTTGTGAAATGTTTTTATCATCCGATACATCTACAAGCAGACCATGATTGCAATTAGAAATTATATCTCTCGGTCCGCCGTCATCGGTAGCAGCAACCGGAACACCGGCACCTGCCGCTTCAATTAAAGTAAGACCAAATGGTTCGGTTAAAGCAACATTACAAAAAACACCGCTGGATTCAGCAGCAATTCGATATAGCTCGGGCACTTCATGTTCAGTGTCGTGCCGCTTGGGAATAGCCATTCTGCCGTAAAGATTATATTTATCCATTAAAAGAAGCATATCTGTAAGGACTTCTCTCTCGTTATCGGGCATTGTTTGAATGTCTTCTCTTATTCCTGCAAATATTGCAAGGTTAGCTTTCTTTTGAAGTTCGGCATCTTCACCGTATGCTCTTATCAGCCCTGTAATATTTTTTCTTTTATCAGGGCGGCATACGGTAAAAATCAATGGCTTACTTACGTCATTAAAAAATTTTTGAAGCTTTCCGGCAATTATTCCTTTGTATTTTGCCGCTTCAGGTAGTATTTGACCTGGATCATTATAGGGATAAAATTTTTCGAGATCAACTCCGGGAGGTATAACTCTGAACTTTTCTTCGTTGGTGTTATTATAATCGCCGTATTGTTTTTTTATTTCCTGACGTGTACTGGTAACTATCATATCGGCAAAATATATTATTTCTTCTTCAACATTTATCCGGTGATTAATTTTATACCGTTTTTCTATATCTTCCATCCGCACACCGTCATTCAATAGCTTACGCAGTTTATCTCTTCCGAGCGAATGACCGGTGTGAATAAACGGTATACCAAAAAATTTTGTAAGCTCGCTGCATACATATCCTGCATCTGCATAGTGACTGTGAATTATATCCGGCAGTCTGCCTTGAGATTTAATGTACTTTATGCTTTTATCCACAAACTCTTCTAAATGAGTCCATAACAATTCTTTTCTAATGTATCTCCCCCCGCCGCATTGAATTCTTACTATGCTGAACTTGTCGTTTACCTTTTCGATGGGCACGGAATAATTGGCGGAAACATTTTTATCTTTAATTAATCTTGTTACAAGCTCTACTTTTTCTACGCGCGGGTCTTTGCTTAAAGTTTCGGCAAGTTCGACCACATATTTTGTCTGACCGCCTGTATCTGCGTCTCTTCCAAGCTCGAGGTTTTTTCCCCGGATTAAACCATGTACGCTATATAACTGTATGTATAATTTTTTGTTTGATTCGTTAACATCATTCATTTATCAATTTTCCTTTATACTTATTATAAATAGTTGCATCGTCAGGAATAGCGCCGTTTATCTTAATAATTTCTGCTGCAAATTCCGATGCCAATTTATTTATTTTTTCAAGGGGTATTCCTGCTAAATATCCGATGCAGAGAATTGCCGCATAGGCATCGCCGGCACCGACGGTGTCGATTATATTATCAACCTTTATTCTGTAATAATCAGTGAAACTTTTACTGAGTAAAATAGATCCTTCTTCTCCCATCGTTATGCAAAGCACATCAATGTTGAATTTATTTTTCACTTCGCCTGCGGTTTTTTCAATTTCAAATGGCTGCTTGATAAGCACTTTATTAATCAATTTAAGTTCTTCAACGTTCATTTTTACAACATCAGATACAAGAAGCGCATGCTGAAGAATTTCGCTTGTATAATAATTCTGTCTGAGGTTAAGATCGCAAAAGTATTTAATCTTTTTACCGAGTAGAGATTTGATCGTATTCCTTGATTTCTCATTTCGCTGTGCTAACGTTCCAAAGTAGAGACAATCGGTCTGGTTTTCTACAACGGAAAATATCTTATCATTCAGTTCGATAAAATCGTATGCAGAAGATTCTTCTATTATCCATGAAGGTACCCCGTTTTTATCCAATAATGGTTTTGCCTCCCCAGTTGAATGTTTTCTATCAATTTGAATAAAACTCTTATCTATGTCGTGCTTGTCAAGAAATTCGATTATTTCTTTTCCTTCTTCGTCATTGCCTATTCTGCTGATAAAAACTTCACGACCCGTGAGCTTAAAAACATGATAAATAAAATTAAACGGCGCACCGCCTAATTTTTTTCCTTCGGGATACACATCGAATAATATTTCACCGATTGATGCAATTCTGAACATAATTTCAGTATAATTAGCTTGTATTTATAACATTATAAAATAATTTCGTAAAAAAGCAAATGGCTCGATAGAATCTATTGGAAAAAGTCATAGTAAAATTCATTCTGCCCGGATAATTTTAACAATAATATAACCAATCATTCATTGAAACACTTCCTTTCAACACGTATCTTTTCTCAGAATAATTTTATAATTAAAAATTAATGGATATAATTATGACG
>CAZTDB010000199.1:0-5276 GCA_964612385.1 uncultured Ignavibacteriaceae bacterium | reverse complement strand
AAGAAGAAAAAATAGCAGAGATAATCAACTCCCAAAATTTGGATTTTGATCACAGCAATATCATTAATGCCGCTCAGGTAATTGAGATGGCAGAAGCTCCTACCACTGCCCTTAAAAGCAAGCCGGATTCATCTATAGTTGTTGGTGCGAGGCTTGTTAAAGAAGGAAAGGCTGATGCCTTTGTTAGTGCAGGAAATACCGGCGCCGTAATGGCTGCTGCTACTTTAATAATGGGTAGGATTTCGGGAGTTGGAAGACCAACGATTGGTTCTTTCATTCCGAATTTGTCGGGCATAAGCACTTTGTTTGATGTTGGTGCAAGCGTTGATTCCAAACCCCGGCATTTGCTTGAGTATGCGATTATGGGTTCAATATTTGCAAAAGAAATTTATGGAATAGAAAATCCAAAAGTTGCTGTACTAAGCGTGGGCGAAGAAGAATCTAAAGGCAATGAGTTAGTGTTTGCCGCCGCCGAACTGCTGAAGAAGACAAATTTAAATTTTATCGGAAATGTTGAAGGAAGAGATATTCTTAAAGGTACTGCACATGTTGTGGTGTGTGATGGATTTGTCGGAAATGTTTTACTAAAATTCGGTGAAGGCTTTTTAACTTTTTTGAAAACTAAGCTGAAAGATTATGCAGGGAAAAGTTTTTTTAATAAATTAAAGTTAGGACTAATTAAAAAATCACTTAAGGATATTCTCAAAGATTTCGATTATCAGGAGTACGGCGGTGTCCCGCTGCTCGGGGTGAATGGCATTTGTATTATCGGGCATGGCTCAAGTACAGCAAAAGCAATTAAAAACATGGTGCTTAGGGCAAATGAAATGTATGACAAAAATTTGGTACCAAAGATTGAAAGCTCACTAAAAAATTACTCAAATTTATCCTAATCATTTTTAAATATGAAAGCGAAAAGATATAGTGCCGTAATTACAGGGGTTGGTATGTATGTTCCCGAAAAAATACTTGACAATGCCTTCTTCGAGAGAATTGTTGATACTACTGACGAATGGATTCGAACCAGAACAGGCATAAGAGAAAGAAGAATACTTGAGAAGGGTGCTACGAGCGATCTGGCAACAAAAGCAGCCGAAGATTTACTACGATCGAAGAATATGTCCCCGGATGATATTGACGTTATAATTGTAGCTACAGTTACACCGGATATGTTTTTCCCGGCTACAGCTTGTTTAGTTCAAAATAATATCGGTGCAAAAAATGCGTGGGGATTTGATCTTTCTGCAGCATGCTCGGGTTTTTTATTTGCTTATCAAACCGCATGTTCACTCGTAGAAAGCGGTAGTTACAAAAATGTATTGCTAATTGGTGCCGATAAAATGAGCTCGATAGTTGATTATACAGACCGGAATAACTGCATCCTATTTGGAGATGCAGCCGCCGCAATTTTAATCGAACGATCAGATAATGATTTATACGGACATAAAGACTCTCTGCTTAAAATAGATGGGTCGGGTCAAGATGCCCTCTACATGAAAGGCGGCGGAAGCCTAAATCCACCCTCCCACGAAACGGTTGATAAAAAAATGCACTACCTCTATCAAGACGGTAAAGCTGTCTTTAAAGTTGCAGTAAAGGGGATGGCAGACATCTCCTATGAAATTATGAAAAAGAATAATCTTAAAGCGGATGATATTGCCTATCTTGTACCTCATCAAGCAAATATGAGAATCATAGATGCAACGGCTGAAAGAATGGGTTTGAGCAGAGATAAGGTTATGATCAACATTGAACGGTACGGTAATACTACCGCAGCCACGATTCCGCTGTGTTTAGTTGAATACTATCGTGAAGGGAAAGTCAGAAAAGGCGATAAAATAATTTTATCCGCCTTTGGTGCAGGTTTTACATGGGGTGCAAGCTATTTAATTTGGGGAATCTGATTATTATACTTACGATAAACTTATGTCAAAAAAAGCATTTTTATTCCCTGGTCAAGGTTCGCAATACGTTGGCATGGCGCAGAATCTGTTCGCGAATTCTGTAGAAGCCAAAGAAATGATATTAACTGCAGATGAAGCACTCGGTGTAAATCTTTCGTATGTGATGTTCAATGGACCTGAAGGGCAATTGAGGCAAACTGAGTTTACGCAGCCCGCTATTTTTCTTCACAGCGTCGTGCTGGCAAGCTTAATTAGAACTCTTCATCCCGACGCTGCGGCAGGGCATTCATTAGGTGAATATTCCGCATTAGTTTCGGCGGGTGCAATTCAGTTTTATGAAGCAATTAAGGTTGTGCATGTCCGGGGGAAAGCAATGCAGCGAGCTGGCATTGAAAATCGCGGGACTATGGCTGCTGTTGTTGGGCTTAATCCTGAAACTGTTGATACATGTTGTACCGAGGCAGCAACTGAAGGAATTGTTCAGAGTGCTAATTTTAATTCACCCGGGCAAATAGTAATTTCCGGTTCAATAAATGGTGTTCGAAAAGCTATGGAATTATGTAAGGCACGCGGAGCTAAGCTTGTGAAAGAATTAGTAGTAAGCGGAGCTTTCCATTCTCCTTTAATGTCTTCAGCTAAAGATAAATTGAAAGATGCACTCGAAAGCACACATTTTTATAACTGCCGTTTTCCTGTTTATGCAAATGTTACTGCAAATACGGTTACCGATAGCGACGAAATAAAAAAACTTCTTTTCGAGCAGGTTACATCTCCAGTTCGATGGGAAGAAACAATCGTTAATATGATAAACGATGGAATTGAAGAATTTTATGAAATAGGTCCCGGCAAAGTGCTTCAAGGTTTGGTTAAGAGAATTAATCCTGATGTAAAATGCATTAGTGTAGATAAATTTACCGATGCGGAGAAATATTTATAATGAATGAACATTCCCCCAAAATCATAAAAGGATTAAAGATTGATCCACATATCTTTACTTTCAGATTTAGCTGTAAGTGCAGTGGTGAATGCTGCCTTTACGGTGTCTTTACGGATTTCAAGGAATATGAAAAAATCATCTCCATAAAAACTAAGATAATTCCGGTCTTAGATGAAACTCAAAGTACCGATATAAAAAAGTGGTTCGAGCAGCCGGAAAAAGATGAAGATTTTGAATCCGGAGTTGCAGTAGGGACGAATATAGTTAATTCAAAATGTGCTTTCCTGGATAAGAATGGTTTGTGTACTTTACAAAAGCTTGCAGATGCAGAGGGAAGCCACAAATGGGCATACAAACCGATTTATTGTATTCTCTTCCCACTAACAGTTTACGAAGCATCATTAACTATTGATGATGAACATATCGATCGGCTAAAAACTTGTAACAAAAATCCGATTTCCGACACAACAATTTTTGAAGCTTGTCGTGAAGAGCTTCGTCATTTCTTTGGCGAAGAAGCATTCAATGAATTGGTGCAGTATAAAGACGAATACTTAAACTTACTAAAAGCAAAAGAGGTAGCATGAAATTAAAGGATAAGAAAGCAATTGTTACCGGCGGGACAAGAGGTATAGGAAAAGCGATAGTTTATGAATTGGCTTCCGAAGGTTGCAATGTCGTTTTCACCTATCATTCTTCTGATGAAGCCGCAAAAGTAATAGAAGCTGATGCTGAAAAATTCGGTGTGAAAATTTTAAGTCTAAAAGCAGATGCATCATCATTGAAAGACGCCGAAAAAACGGTAAGTTTTGCTTTGGAAAATTTAGGCGGTTTAGATATTTTAGTGAATAATGCAGGTATAAATAAAGATAACCTCTTACTTAGAATGAGCGAAGAAGACTTTGACTCCGTCATCAACGCCAACTTAAAAGGGGTATTTAATTACACAAAGACATGCATTAAACAAATGATGAACCAGCGTCATGGTCGAATAATCAATATTTCATCGGTTGTCGCTTTATCCGGTAATGCCGGGCAAGCTAACTATGTAGCTTCGAAAGCCGGAATAATTGGATTTACAAAAGCAGCAGCAAAAGAATTCGCTTCAAGAAATATTACCGTTAATTCAATAGCACCGGGATTCATTACAACAGATATGACTGACCGGCTAAACGAAAAGCAAAAGGAAGCAATGCTTTCGCTTATTCCAATGAAACGAATCGGGCTTCCATCAGAAGTTGCTAAAGTAGTTACTTTTTTAGCATCTGAGGATTCCAGCTACATTACAGGCGAAGTAATTTCTGTTAACGGCGGAATGTATATGTAAAAGGTACTTATTTTCATTCTAATAAAAACATCATACAATCATAATAGGAGAAATAATATGGATATTGAAGCCAAAGTAAAAGAAATCATTATGGATAAGTTGGGAGTTGAAGAATCTCAAATTACTCCTGAAGCTTCATTCACCAATGATTTAGGCGCCGACTCGCTTGATATAGTCGAGCTTGTAATGGGATTTGAGAGCGCCTTTCAGGTTTCTATTCCCGACGAAGATGCTGAAAAAATCAGCACAGTGGGGGATGCAATCAAATATCTTAATGAAAAATTAGGTTAAAACTTTAATGCTGTTCAAAATATTTTTATCGGGCATGCAATAAATCGGAAATCGACAATAGCTGCGTTCGGAATGTTTTCAAATAATTTACGATTAAATTATTTTTTGTTTGGACAGCATTACTTGTGTAATTTTATTATTTAACAGACATACTTCAGCGGGTTTATTTTAACGAATTGATATTCGAAGCTCTCATTTCAGTCTGCTGATTCGAATATGAAAAGAATTCTGAAAGGTAAACCCCAAATTCATTAATCTATTAACACGCTTTGTATTTAATCCGGAGTGATATATGAAAAGGCGGAGAGTGGCAGTAACCGGCATGGGTGTCATCACACCTATCGGAATTGGGCTAAATCAGTACTGGGAAGGCTTGGTAAACGGAAAAAACGGAGCCGGACTTATCACTAAATTCGATGCATCAAAATTTGAAACTCAGTTTGCATTCGAAGTAAAAGACTTTAATCCGGAAGATTATTTTGATAAAAAATCTATCAAGCGGATGGATACTTTTACTCTTTATTCTTTAGCCACTGCAGATATGGCTATTAAGGATTCAAAGTTAAATCTCGATGATGTGGATAAGGATAAGTTTGGAGTAATTTACGGCAGCGGTATTGGTGGTATGGAAACTTTGCAGCAGCAGCATTGGATTTATTTTGAAAGCAAAGACCCCCGCAAAATCTCTCCCTTTTTTGTAACGATGATGATTTCTGATATCGCAGCCGGTCATATTTCAATCAAGTACGGATTAAAGGGACCAAACTATGCTACTACCTCTGCATGTGCAACATCGTCACATGCAATTGCCGATGCT
>CAZTDB010000198.1:0-5278 GCA_964612385.1 uncultured Ignavibacteriaceae bacterium | reverse complement strand
CCAAGAAACAAATCCGATAAATATTGTAACTACTTTGCGAATAATCGTCATCATACACTTATCAATAGAGAATATTGTATTGCTAACCCACGCGGGCACATAGGCTATGGTGAAAATAATTGGGGACTAACAGCAAGCGACGATCCATGGGGTTACTCAGAGCATAGACCTTATGGAAATGATAACGGTACCATAACACCTACTGCTGCAATATCTTCAATGCCTTATACTCCGGTTGAATCAATTGAAGCTTTGAAAAATTTTTACCGCTCTTATTTTGGAAATCTTTGGGGTGAGTACGGATTTAAAGATGCGTTTAACCCTGGACAAAATTGGTTTGCTAATAGTTATATCGCAATTGATCAAGGACCGATAATAGTAATGATTGAAAATTACAGAAGCGGTCTGCTTTGGGAAATGTTTATGGCGAACCCGGAAATTCAGCCAATGTTAGATTCAATCGGATTTAAAGCTGATTCAACAACTGACATTGGAGATAATTTTCCGGCTCAATTAGAATACAAGCTGTTTGGTAATTATCCAAATCCGTTTAATCCATCTACAACCATTTCGTTTTCAATTCCTCAAAATGAAATTGTCGAGATAAACATTTATAATTCTTTAGGTGAAAAAATAAAGGAATTAGTACGAAAAGAATTTTATGCCGGCGAAAATCAAGTAGGGTGGAACGGCAAGGATGATAGTGATACAACTGTTTGCTCGGGTATTTACTATTACAGAATTTCTATAGGATCTTCTGTTAAGAATGAAAATAAATTTCTAACAGGAAAGATGGTTCTTTTAAAATAATAAATTGAGTAAAACTCCGACGTTAGTGAAAGTGCTATCGTGGCTTGAAAACGTCGGAGGTTTTAAAGCTAATAAAAATGGTTGTAAATATTACAGCTATAAATGATATGAACTTCATACATAAAAAATATCGTTTCTATATTTTCATGCTTTTATGCTCAATCGTTTCTTTTTCATGTTCTAAGAAAGAAGGAGCGAACATGATTAAATTTTGGGCAATGGGAAGTGAATCTGAATTCGTCACCAAGCTCATACCTGAATTCGAAAAAAGAAATCCGGGCATTAAAGTACATGTTCAGCAAATACCATGGACCGCCGCACAAGAAAAATTAATCACTGCATTTGCAAGCGATAATACACCCGATATTTGCCAGCTTGGCAACACATGGATACCTCAGTTTGCCGCATTAAATGCCATTACTGATTTATCAAGTTGGATAAAAAATTCAAACACAGTAAAAAAAGAAAATTATTTTGAAGGCATTTGGG
Source organism: uncultured Ignavibacteriaceae bacterium (assembly GCA_964612385.1). Lineage (GTDB taxonomy): Bacteria > Bacteroidota > Ignavibacteria > Ignavibacteriales > Ignavibacteriaceae > JAGUYG01. Next base: position 3,979 of record CAZTDB010000198.1, on the reverse strand, counting down.
AAACGAACGTAATTGATGATAAAGTTTATGGTGTTCCGTGGTACATAGATACACGCCTAATGTTTTACAGAACAGACATTCTGAAAGAAGCCGGATATGAATATCCGCCGAAGAATTGGGATGAACTTTACGATGCTTGCAAAAAAATAAAGGCTTTATATCAAGGTGAAGAAAAGTATCCGATTTTTCTTCCTGTAAATGAGTGGGCGCCTTTTGTGATTTTTGGTTTTCAGGCGGGTGCCGAATTGCTTAAAGAAAATAATTCACGCGGAAATTTTTCCTCACCGGAATTTAAAGATGCTTTCGATTATCTTATTACGTATCACAAAGAAAAACTAACGCCTTTCGGAATTCTTCAAGTGACAAATATTTATCAAGCCATTGCTGAAGAATATATTTCAATTTATATATCCGGTCCATGGAATATCCCCGAATTTAAAAAATGGATGAAGGATGATCTTTCAGATAAGTGGATGACGGCACCGCTTCCCGGTTATAAGGACGAATACCCGGGCGTTTCATTAGCAGGCGGCTCAAGCTTGGTCATCTTTAATAATTCACAAAACAAAAAAGAGTCGTGGAAATTAATTGAATTTCTTTCAGAGGTTAATTCACAATTAGAGATTTATAAGATGATAAACAATCTTCCGGCAGTAATGAAAGCTTGGGAAGATTCATCTCTAAGAAATGATAAATATATGAAAGCGTTTTACGAGCAATTCTTAAATGTTACTGCCACTCCTAAAATAAACGAGTGGGAACAAATTGTTTTTTCGAAGCTGCAACAATATGCCGAGTTTGCAGCGAGAGGAGTTTTAAGTACGGATGAAGCGTTAAAAAAATTAGATGCCGACGTGGATAAAATTCTGGAGAAAAGAAGATGGCTTTTATCAAGAAGCAATTAATTAACTTTGTTAAACAAGCAGATATGACATCTTTTGGAACAGCTTAAGTATTAAAAGATGTCATCTCTAAATTTAAGGCGAGCGATAAACTTATAATGCAAACAGCAAAATCGAGAATAGCATATTTCTTTTTAGCCCCTGCCGTTTCGGCAATATTTGTGTTTTTCTTTTTGCCTGTAATCGCTGCCTTCCTAATTAGTTTTACAGATTTTGATATCTACACACTTGGCGACTTTTCTACTTTAAGATTTGTAGCATTGGATAATTACCTAAAACTCTTTCAAGATGAATTATTTTGGACTGCCTTAAGAAATACCTTTTATTTTGTTTTTGCAGCGGGACCTTTATCAATTGCGGTTTCGCTGGGTGCTGCTTTACTTCTTAATTCTAAGCTGTTAAAGTTTAAAGCAATCTTCAGATTAAGTTATTTTATTCCCGTTGTTACAACTCTAGTAGCTGTGGCAATAATCTGGCGGTTCATCTATCATAAAAATTTTGGATTAATGAATTACTTCCTCGGCTTCATTGGCATCAATCCAATCGATTGGTTAGGCGATCCGGTTTGGGCGATGCCTGCAATAATTATCATGGCAATCTGGAAAAATTTTGGTTATAACATGATAATTTTTATAGCCGGACTTCAAAACATTCCCGAAGAGTTATACGAAGCTGCAGATATTGAGGGGGCAAACGCTTTTCAAAAATTTAAGTCGATAACACTTCCGATGCTTGCACCCACAACGCTGTTCATTACAATCATCACAATGATAGGATATTTTCAGTTATTTGCAGAACCTTATGTGATGACACAAGGCGGTCCTTTAAATTCTACATTGAGCATTGTTCAATACATGTATCATGAAGGTTTCCGCTGGTGGAACATGGGTTATTCTGCTTCTATTGCCTTTGTGCTGTTCTTCATAATTTTTATCGGAACGCTTCTGCAATTTAAAATTCAAAAATCGGCAGTAAGCTGATGAAGAAATTATTTCTTTATACTTTTCTAATTATAACAGCTATAACTGCATTAATTCCGTTTGTGTGGATGATATCCGCTTCATTCATGTTAGACGGACATGCGAGTGTTTTTCCGCCGCGTTTATTTCCCGACGAATTTGTTTTTATCCAGTTCGAAAGATTATTCAGCAGATTAAATATCGCCAGAAATTTTATGAACAGCTTTGTTCTTTCGGTGATGGTAACTTTCATTTCGTTGTTTTTCAATTCGATGGCGGGGTATGCATTTGCAAAATATAGATTTGCCGGAAAAAATAAATTATTCAATCTGCTTCTTAGTTCGATGATAATTCCGAGCCAGGTTACCATGCTGCCGCTTTTTTTAATGCTAAAGTCAATGGGATTTATAAATACATACATGGCGATAATAATCCCCGGGCTTGCTAATATCTTCGGAATATTTTTGATAAGGCAATACTGCTTATCAATTCCCGACAGCTTAATAGAGGCGGCAAGAATTGATGGTGCATCGGATTTCAGAATTTATCGAACTATAATAATTCCGCTCGCCACCCCGATTCTTGCTACGCTTGCCATATTTACCTTCCTCGGAACATGGAATGATTTTCTTTGGCCTCTTATTGCTTTAACAGACGATTCAATGTACACTCTGCCTGTTGCGTTAGCCAACTTAATGCTTGAGCATACAAAAGATCCTGAATTGATGATGGCAGGTTCAGTTGTAACCATTTTACCTGTCATAATTGTTTTTCTCGCATTACAGAGGTATTACATCAAAGGAATAATGATGGGAAGCGTTAAGGAATAATGAAGCAATTTTTTATATCAATATTTCTTTCTTCACTTTCATTCATCTCTTTAGCACAAACTGATTACAGAGTTTTAGCCAAAGCCGGTTCAGTAGCAATAACTGTAGATGATTTCCGCAATCGTTACGAATTCATGCCGCACCTCAATTATTCAAGTAATGATCCCGAAGTGTTACGAAGGGAATTTTTATACTCGCTGATTGCTGAAAAACTTTGGGCGCTCGAAGCTATGGAACAAGGAATAGATACGCTTGAAACTGTTAAATACTCTCTAAATGCTCTCTCCAAGATTTTGTTAAAAGATGAGCTGTACAGAAAAGAAATTGAATCGAAGATAATTATTTCGAACGAAGATATTAAGAGTGCATTGTTTAAAATCGGGAAAGTATTAATAACAGATTATCTAGTTAGTAAAGATTCTTCTGAAATTTTTGAATTATACAATTCACTTAAAGCCGGTGCTGATTTCGATTCGTTGTTAATTATTAGAACGGGAAGAAAATTAAAAAAGACTAAGATTAAGTTTGGAATGATTGATGAATCAATAGAAAACATAATTTTCTCGTTAATGCCGGGTGAGTTTTCTCAACCGTATCAAACAGAATTAGGATGGATTATAGTTCGGTTAATCAGAGAAGAACCCGATATTACAATTGATCCTTCTTCCGAACAAGTAAAAAACATTGTTATCAGTGTATTGAAGGAACGAAAATCAAAAGCGGCGGCTAACGAATATTGGGATAAAATTTTTGCAGGAAGAAAAGTAAATGCAAAGAGAAATATTCTTGAAACTTTTGCTGATACCTTATACACAATTCTAAATGATACTTACAAAAATAAAACCACCGATGAGGCTATTGAATTAAACGATTTTATTCTCAAAAGAGCTTTAAAAGCTTTTGGCGAAGATGGTTTATCAACGCTTCCCTTTGTTGAACTTGATTCGGATTATGCAACCTTAAAAGATTTTATTTATTATCTGTTCTATTCGAAGATAAATTTTTCTGAGTTAACTAAAACTCATATAAGCAATATTCTAAAAGAAGCATTAAAAAATTTTATTGAAGATGAAATACTTTACAGAGAGGCTTTAAATTTAGGGCTTGATAGGCTGCCATCTTGCATCAAAGACATGAACATTTGGAGCGACTATTATCTTTCGGAAGTGCTGATGCAAAAAACGGGCGAAGATATTTCTGCCGTTCGATATGAAATTGATGAAACGGAAACATCACCCTCGGGCCGGACGCCACGCAGGCCATCCCGGCCTGGGGCTGCAGCGCCAAC
>CAZTDB010000197.1:0-5292 GCA_964612385.1 uncultured Ignavibacteriaceae bacterium | reverse complement strand
ACAAGCCTTTAATTACTTTAAGGATATAGAAAAACGAAGAAAGGAGCTTAATCTTTCGGTTATAAAATTACCCAAAACACTTACGGACGATTATCTTAAATCATTAAATAAAAATCCCGGTTTATTAGTCCTTGCAATGAGAAAAGATAGGAAGGGCAAGTTAAGAGGGCGTCCATTCGTTGTTCCCGGTGGAAGATTCAACGAGATGTACGGCTGGGACAGTTATTTCGAATCACTTGGATTAATTGAGGATGGAAGACTTGATTTAGCTGTTTCGATGGCTGAAAATTTTTTCTATGAGATTGAGCATTACAACAAAATATTAAATGCTAACCGAACGTATTACTTAAACCGTTCACAGCCGCCTTTTTTAACTTCATTAATAAAAGAGCTATGGAAACATTCCGAAAGAAAAAATAAAAATTGGCTGAGGAAGGCTTTATCATACGCTGTTAAAGAATATAACACAATATGGATTTCTTCCGATAGATTAACACCAACCGGATTGAGCAGATATTTCGGATCGGGATCGGGCATGCCTCCCGAAACAGAACCCGATCATTTTGACGAAGTGCTTGAACCATTCGCAAAAAAGTACGGGCTGCCTCTGATTGAATTTCGCAATAAGTATATCAACAATGAAATTTCAGATCCGCAGCTGGAAGAATATTTCCTGCACGACAGGAGCGTAAGAGAATCAGGGCACGATACAAGCTATAGATTAGAAGGAATATCGGCTCATCTGAATACAGTAGATCTGAATTCTCTGTTATATAATTATGAAACAGATATTGCAGGTTTTATTAAAAAGGAATTTAGAAATAATTTTAAGTGTGACGGATTCGTTTATGATTCGGAGTACTGGCTAAAACGTGCATCAAAAAGAAAAAAAATTATAAACGACTTAATGTGGGACGAAGAAAAAGGATTTTTCTTTGATTACAATTTTATAACAGGAAAGAAATCAGGATATGAAAGTGCAACAACGTTTTATCCGTTGTGGGCAAACCTTGCTTCCAAAAAGCAGGCAAGAATTTTAATCAATAAAGCTTTACCACTTCTTGAAGAGGCTGGAGGAATAACAGCTTCGACTGAAAAATCAAGAGATCCAATTTCCGAAACAAGACCGGAGCGGCAATGGGACTATCCTTACGGCTGGGTGCCTCATCAAATGTTGTTATGGAAAGGGCTAACGAATTATGGCTATAAACAGCATGCTGAAAGATTAGCATATAAGTGGCTCTACACAATGCTCAGAAACTTTGTAGATTACAACGGCACAATTCCGGAAAAATATGATGTAGTAAATCGCACCCACAAAGTATTTGCGGAATACGGAAATGTGGGAACCGAATTTGATTATATTTCAAAGGAAGGTTTTGGATGGATGAACGCCTCTTTTAAAGTCGGATTGAAATACCTCAATAAAAAATTAATAAACAAGCTAAATGAATTAATACCACCGGAGTGGATATTCAAAATTGCTAATAAAATTTAAAGTTATAATCAGGATTTAACTAATCTCTTATCAAATATTAGCCGCAATTCTTCGATAATGATAACCGTAAACCGCAAGAGTCATCGCCAAAGGAAATTTTGCCGGATGTTTGAATAAACTATAAACAAATGTACGCCAAAAGTATCGTTTACCCTTCTCAAGAACGCCGATTAACCATAATAACTTGAAAAATGCTTTAACTTCAGTAAAGGTTAGCATTTTAGATTTCCATGAAGGCATCTTATATTCTTGAATGAATGTTTTTATCCTATTGTAATACTCACGGGGTGAATAAATTGTGTGAATAATTTTAGCATAGCCCTTAATTAAATCACGGTAATTCATTTTGGGGATAATGTTTGTAGCTCCGTCCATATTGTTACCGCTCCAGCCTTCTAGCAAACGCTCTTCGTTTTTCAATCGTTTATATAAATGAGTTCCTGCGGGTGCATTTAATAAGCCTACCATTGCGGCAGGGATTCCGCTTTGTTTAATAAAATTCATTTGCTGCTCAAAAATTTCCGGTGGATCATTGTCGAATCCTATGATGAATCCTGCGGAAACAAGCATCCCGCTACGCTGCAGTTTTTTTACGGACTTAACCATGTCTCTTCTTTGATTTTGAGATTTACCACATTCGGTTAAACTTTCAGCATTGGGTGTTTCGATACCGATGAAAATACTATTCACAGCAGCTTCAACCATTAGGTTTATCAGCTCGTCATCGTCTGCAAGATTAATTGAAACTTCAGTAATAAAATGAAACGGGTACTTTTTCTCTTTTTGCCACCGAATAATTGCCGGGAGTATTTCATTTTTTAATTTTCTCTTATTGCCAATAAAGTTATCGTCAACAAGCGATAGATCGCCGCGGTAACCTAATTCATACAGTCTATTTAATTCACCTGTAAATTGTTCGATATTCTTAGTGCGCGGCTTTCTGCCATTAAGTACAGTAATAGAACAAAACTCACAGTCATACGGACAACCTCTTGAATACTGCAAGCTCATCGATGCATATTTTTTCATATCCAAAAGCTCCCACATAGGCATTGGAGTAAGAGATATATCGGGAAATTCTTCTGTAGTATAAACATACTTTGCTTCTCCGTTTTCTAAATCATTCAAAAACTGCGGCAGAGTTATTTCGGCTTCATTCAAAACGAAATGATCGACACCTAAAAAATCTTTATACTGTGTTGTGAAGAGAGGACCTCCGCCGACTATCTTTGTTCCGAGCATGTTGCAACGGCGTATGATTTCTTTAATTGATTTTGCATGAACATTCATTCCGCTAAGGAAAACATAATCCGCCCAAAGTATATCCTTATCTTTAAGCGTTGTAACATTTAAATCAATTAATTTCTTTTGCCATTCCTTTGGCAGCATAGCAGCAACTGTTATCAATCCGAGCGGCGGTTCGGCTGATTTTTTCGATACAAATTTTAAAGCATCCTTAAAGCTCCAAAATGTTGACGGAGTTTCGGGATAGACTAATAAAATTTTCATCTTGCACCTGTAATCTTTTTCTTGGTTTGCTTAGAAATTATACTGAAAATACGTTTCGTTTTCTCACCATGAATTATCGTAATTTTACAAATAAGTTTGTGTAAAAGATTTGTAAAACTTCAAGCATCCAAGTTTTACTTTAACTTTTATTCAATGATATTTGGAGTATAATAGTTAACAGTATAAAAGTGACAGGACTTTATGATAGGGACTAACAAAAGAAATCATTCGCTTCTGTTTATAATAACAGTATTCGTTTTTGCGCAGCTTGCATGGATGGGTCTGCTTGGAATGTGGATTTATTGGTACGTAGCTAATTACCTGATAATTGAGCAGGTAGGTGAAAAGCTTGCACCTCAGATTGTTATTGACAGCCCGAACGTTGGCATCTTTGTAGGCGGAATTTTATTGATTGTAGGAATTGCAACGATAATGTCATTAATATTTCGTAACCTAACCGTACAGATGAAGCTTACAAGGCTGTACGATAATTTTATCGCAAACATTACGCATGAACTTAAATCTCCCTTATCTTCACTTCAACTATATTTGGATACGTTCAATGAAAAAGAAATCAGTAAAGAAAAGCAGTATGAGTTTCTGAACCTGATGCTGAGAGATGCAAACCGATTAAATAAGCTCATCGATTCTATACTGGAAATTTCACGCTTGGAGCAAAAACGGGTGGCTCACGATTATCATATTCATTATGCCGATGAAACAATACGTAAAATAATTAAAAAATCTGTTGAACATTTCAGGCTTCCAAACAATGCCGTTACTATTACCGGCGAAGCAAAAATCAATTGCTTAATTGATAATGAAGCAATACAAATAGTTTTTGATAACCTAACAGACAATGCAATCAAGTATTCCAGAAATTTGGTCGAGATTCGTGTAAATCTTGCCGCAACAGATAAAAAAATTATCATAGAATTCGGCGATAAGGGAATTGGAATTTCTCAAAGAGATCTGAAAAAGGTATTTAACAAGTTTCAAAGGCTTGAAAGCCGCTTAATGCCAAGTGTGAAGGGTACAGGCCTTGGATTGTACTGGGTAAAACAAATAATCAGGTATCATCACGGAAAAATATATGCGTTTAGCGAAGGTGAAAATAAAGGGACAACTTTTCGTATAGAACTGCCTGTTCTTCATAAGTCAAAAAAGAGCCTGCTGAAATCTTTAACTAATAAGAAGGATAATAAAACTTTTAGTTTGGTCGATGAAAGAAAATCCATTTAAAGGAAGTAGAATTTTACTCATTGAAGATGAAGAATCTTTAGCGATTGGACTGGAATATAATCTCACCGATGAGGGTTATATTGTTGATTGGGCGAAAGACGGCAGAGAAGCAATCAACAAAATTAATTCTAACGAGTACGATTTAATTTTACTTGATATAATGCTGCCCTATTTCGATGGCTTCGAAATAACTGAAAAAGTTAGATTGAAATCGCCTCAGATGCCGATATTAATTTTAACCGCACGTACTGCAGTCGAAGATAAAATAAAAGGATTGGAGTACGGCGCAGACGATTACATAACCAAACCTTTCCATCTAAAAGAATTATTGCTTCGCATTAAAGGGATATTAAAGCGCAAAAGCTGGTATAAGTACTCAACCGGAAAGCGGGGGATTTATAAATTCGGAAACAACGAAGTTGATTTTGAAAATTTTAATTGCCGCGGTGGTAATAATAAATTTACACTTACGCAGCGCGAAGCGATGGTGTTAAAATACTTACTTGATAACAAAGGAAAAATTGTTACTCGTAAAGAGCTTTTAGAAAATGTTTGGCAAATAAGCGGTGAGGTAGAAACAAGAACGGTTGATATTTTTATTTCACGTCTAAGAAAATATTTCGAGCCGGACCCAAATAAGCCGGTTTACTTCAAAAGCATAAGAAGCAGTGGATATTTATTCAGTTATGAGAATGAAAGTTAATAACTAATCTTACGCAAGTGAGGGTAAAACCTGCGAGGTTTTGTCAATTGGTATATTCTTTAACTTGTTTTTGGGATCATAACTGCAAATATTTTCGTAAAACCACTCATTGAAACCTTGGAGGTTTGGCGTTCTGCATAAGGTGAGTTAATAAGTTACTCGACAATAATTTTTGACTTAGCCTCCAGAATTATCTCCCCTACTATTTTTGCTTCAACATTTCTTTTGTTTAATGACTTTAACATAGAATCACTTTTATTCTTTGGGACAGAGATGAGAAGTCCGCCCGATGTTTGCGCATCATTCAGTATTAATTTTTGAATTTTAGAGATTGAATTTC
>CAZTDB010000196.1:0-5299 GCA_964612385.1 uncultured Ignavibacteriaceae bacterium | reverse complement strand
GATATTAAGTTTGTTTTCAATCTTTTCGAACCAGTCTCGTGTTGAAAATTTATGAACAAAAAAGCACTTATGAACAAAGTGTTGATAAATAACCTCTTATAAACAAGTAATCATGTTTATCTTAACAACATATCAACATTACAATTTAAAACAAGATTTAACAGAAAAAAAAATACTCACCTTCAGCCAGATAAATATTTTATTAAATCATGTGCTGCTTAGCTCTATTTTTGTTTTAAGAGAATCTAACAATTCACTTAGCGATTTATCTGTTTGCTGAAGTTCCTCAATGGTTGTGCACGCATGTATTACGGTAGAATGATCCCTTCCTCCAAAGTGAAGCCCGATGGTTTTTAAGGAGGATTTTGTAAGATATTTCGATAAATACATAGCCACCTGGCGCGCTAAAACAATTTCTTTTTTCCTTGTTTTATCTCTGATTTTATTTTCATCTACATTAAGAAAAGAACAAACTGTCTTGGTAATATTCTCTATGGTTATGTTAATTTTTCTATCGGTAGCAATTTCTTTAACAGTTTTTTTAGCAAGGTCAAGGTTAATCTCTTTAGAATTAAGCGAGGCGTTTGCAAGAAGTTTAATTAAACATCCCTCTAATTCCCTGATATTTGAGGTAATTGAGTTTGCAATATACTCTAATATTTCTCCTGAAATAGTCAAGCCATAATCTTCCGCTTTTCTTTTAAGGATAGCTATTCTGGTTTCCAAATCCGGCGGCTGGATGTCGGCAGTTAAACCCCACTGAAAACGGGAAATAAGGCGCTCATCTAATCCTTTAAGATCTTTTGGGGGCTTGTCGCTGGATAAAATGATTTGTTTTCGCGACTGATGAAGCGTATTAAAAATATGAAAGAAAAGGTCCTGCGTTTTTTCTTTTCCGATAAGGAACTGAATGTCGTCTATTATCAGTACGTCCATATTTCTGTAGAAATTAGAAAATTCATTTACTTTGTTGGACTGAATTGCCTCAACAAATTCCACAGTAAAAATGTCTGTTGAAAGATAAATAACTTTTTTCTCAGGGAAATTATTTAATATTTTATTACCGATTGCCTGGATAAGATGAGTTTTTCCAAGACCCACACCACCGTAAACAAAGAGAGGATTAAAAGATGTTCCACCGGGATTATCACTAATTGCACTTGCAGCAGCCCGGGCAAGCTGATTACCCTCGCCCTTAATGAAATTTTCAAAAGTATACCGAGGATTTAAATAACTTTCAAATCTTTGTTTATTAACTTCAGCGACAGATACATCGGCGGCTGGAAACGGTTTTGTATTAACAAGAGAAGATAAAGTCTCTTCCGGCTCTTCATCTTCATTTATAACATAGGCTAACTTGGCATTGCTGCCTAGAATTTCATGTATCGTTTTTGTAATTAGAGTGTTGTAATGTTCATCAATCCATTCCCAAAAGAATTGGCTTGGAAGCTGAACCTTTAACAATGAATCGGTTAATTCTAAAGGAATTATTGGTAGAAACCATGTATTGAAAGTCATTTGAGTAACATACGGTTTTATTGCCTTCAGGCAGTCATTCCATATTGACACGTGATCTTTTATTTCGGGGGTTCTGAAAGAGGCGGAAGAATTAAGCATTACCGATTTATCCACAATTGAAAAAGTAAAATTAATTTGAAAATAGATTATAAAAAGCGATTTTTAAACAGATAACCAATAAGTTATTAACAACATACTCACATTAAAAAGAGATGCCTAATGTCAACAAATTAAACCCTTTAGAGGGCTTCTTTTGATTTTTCCACACAAAAACTCATCTGATAGCAAACGCTTGTGTGCATAATGATTATGTGAAACGTTTTCACAAATAAAAGTTATCCACATTTTATTAACAGACATTTACGGTTCATTCTTTTGTGAAAAAATATAAAGTAATAATCCTTAGAGCAAATTAATTTTGTAAATTAATACAGAAAAGTCTAAATTTTTTTTTGAAATGAGGAGCTTATATCAACAGCGATTTATCTTGTTTGTTTGATCTCCTCTCTTTATTTTTGACACCTTTTAATACAAGGAGTAATGAATGAAAAGAACTTATCAGCCCAGCAATAGGAAAAGAAAAAATAAGCACGGATTTCGTGAAAGAATGTCAACCAAGAACGGAAGAAAAGTATTGTCAAGAAGAAGGGTAAAAGGAAGAAAAAAACTTACGGTCAGCGACGAAAAATAAACTTGAAAAAGTTTGGTCTTTCTGCTGATGAAAGAATAAAAAGCAGAAAAGATTTTGATAGGCTGTATTCTTTCGGAAAGGTAATTTACTCAAGCGAAAAACGTATAAAAACTATATACTTGCTTAAGGCAGCAGAAAATAAACCCGAAATTAAAATTGCTGCAGTTGTTCCTAAAAAAGCAGGCTCTGCATATTGGCGAAATAGAATCAAAAGATTAATAAAAGAAGCATACAGGCTTAATAAGGAAGTTATAATGAGACGATGTATAAAAAAAAACATATCGGCTCAGATAGTCTTTATGTCTAATAATTTAAGCGAAAGAGCGAATAAAAAATTAAAGCTGAAAGATTTACTTCCGGAAGTTTTAGATAATTTGAATAATATCATGAAAAGCATTTAAATGAGGAAAATTTTTATTTTCCTTATAAAAGGGTATCAAAAAATTATTTCTCCTCTTTTCCCGCCGTCTTGCCGTTTTTACCCAACTTGTTCCGAGTATGCAATTCAAGCAATAGGCAAATACGGGATAATTAAGGGTACGGCAAAATCTATTTGGCGGATAATCAGGTGTAATCCTTTTAATAAAGGCGGCTACGATCCCGCCTAACAACGGAAACATACTTTATGGATAGAAATACTACATTAGCCTTTATTCTGATAGGCGGAATATTAATCCTTTGGCTTTATATTAACTCTCCCGATCCTTCTACTTTTAAGGAAAAAGAAAAAGCACAAACAACACTTCAGGGCGATTCTGCCTCTGCAGAGAAATTACCGGTCGATACTATACCGGATAAAAGCAGCCAAACCATTTCCCGCCAGACTGCGGCAGATAAAGACAGCCTGGATTATGGCTTGTTCTTTACCAGCGAAATAAGCGAAGAACAAATAATAACTATTGAGAATCAGGTTGCAATTATTGAACTTTCCAGCAATGGCGGAAACATAAGAAAGTATTACCTTAAAGAATTTAAAAACTGGTACTCGGCAAAAGATAACGGCACAGAAAATTTTTATAGAACGTCTGTTCAATTAATTAACTTCTCTCGCGGAAACGCATATAACTTATCATTCGTTACTTCGGATGGCAAAGCTATCAATACCGCTGACTTTCCATTTAAAAGCAGTACCGCTAAAAACAGATATGACTTATCGGAAAGCGACTCAGTAGTAATAACATATTCTTTGCAAACAAAAAGAGGCGGTGAGCTTAAAAAGATATATACTATTTATGGAAACAATTACCACATCAAAAGCGATATCGAATTTATAGGCTTTAATGAGCTGATAAGTAACAACGCGTATGATCTCGTGTGGGACAGCGGTATAAGATTCGTCGAAGAAAATTCCGTTGATGAGTCGCAATACTCTAACGCGAGTTTGTTTTACGGCGGCGAGCAGGTAATTGTTGATGTATCCGATATAGGTGAGAGCAGAACAGAAAATTATAACGGAAGAGTCGATTGGATAGCGGTTAGAAACAAATACTTTGCAGCTATTATGGTACCGCACAACTCCTCCATAGTTGATGGGGCGTTTATTGAAGGCGAAAAAAAGGGCTATCCAAACAGCGGAATGAAAGAATTCTATAGTATAAGATTGGTTTTGCCATTTAAGAATACTGATTATGAAAAACAATCCTTCAATATTTATGTTGGTCCCGTCGATTATGATATACTTTCTGAATATGGTCAAAAGCTTGAAGCCATTGTTGATTTTGGCAGCTTCTTCGGACTGAAGTTTATTGTTAGACCGATTGCTGAATATCTTCTCCTTCCCCTCTTTACATTTTTACACAGTTTTATACCTAATTATGGTTTGGTTATAATAGTTTTTTCACTCATCATAAAATTTGTGCTGCACCCGCTGACAAAAAAGAGCTATCAATCAATGAAAAAGATGCAGCTATTGCAGCCTAAAATAGCCGAGCTAAAAGAAAAATATAAAGACGATCCACAAAAGATGAATAAAGAAACAATGAAGCTTTATTCAACTTACGGTGTAAATCCCGCAGGCGGATGCTTTCCGCTTCTGCTGCAAATGCCGATATTTGTGGCTCTTTGGGGATTGTTCCAGGTCGCTATCGATCTACGGCAGCAGCCGTTTATTTTTTGGATAACTGATTTATCCCGTCCTGATGTAATCCTCGATTTGGGCGTTAAACTCCCTCTCTTCGGAATCGACAAGATAAGCGGACTAGCGCTTTTAATGGGAATCACTACTTTCATTCAGCAGAAGATGAGCATTAAAGATCCGAAGCAGCAATCTCTTGTTTATATCATGCCGGTAATGCTTACTTTGCTCTTTATGTCGTTTCCGTCCGGATTGAATTTATATTATTTCATGTTCAATATATTGTCAATTGCGCAGCAATATTATATCAACCACAAACATGACGGAATGGTTTTAGTGCCTGTGAAGAATCCTACAAAGAAAAAAGGTTTTATGCAGCGAATGATGGAAGCGGCTGAACAAAGCTCAAAAGCTCAGCAGCAAAGAAAAAAGAGAAAATAAATTCTTAGCGAATTTGACAGTTAAGATTCAGAAATAAAATTTCGATTTAAATTTTTTAACTGCCTGGTTCTTCTATTTAATTTTTTCGATGATGCATGTGTTAAAAATATCTTTTTTGTTATTATTAGTTCTCTTTTCTTCGAAAAGTGCTGCTCAACAAGAATATCTAACCGTTGATTATAAAACGCATAATATTCCTTTTGGTTTGGAAAGAACAATCCCTAAAGTAAAACCCATTGTAGCATTAGCATTAAGCGGGGGAGGGGCAAGAGGGCTTGCGCAGATAGGTGTTCTAAAAGCTTTTGAAGAAGCTAATATCCATATCGATATGATAATAGGAACAAGCATGGGCAGCGTTATCGGAGGCTTATATGCTGCTGGATACTCGATTGCCGAAATAGAATCAATTGCGGTTAATGCAGAATGGGATAATCTTATCGCTCTCGATAGAGAAACGAACAGACAGGAGATTTTTGTAGATCAAAAAATAACTGAAGATAAAGCTATCTTTACACTCCGGCTAAAAGAATTCAAACCGGTAATTCCAACGTCATTAAACGATGGACAGAAACTCT
>CAZTDB010000195.1:0-5320 GCA_964612385.1 uncultured Ignavibacteriaceae bacterium | reverse complement strand
AAATTCTTACTGACTGATATTCTACGGAACGAGTGGAATTTTAATGGATTTGTTGTGAGCGATTGGAATTCAATCGGTGAGTTGGTGAATCATGGCGTTGCAGCAAATCTTAAAGAAGCTGCGAGGCTCGCAATTAACGCTGGCGTTGATATGGATATGGAATCGCGTTCTTATGTAACATACTTGGGTGAATTGATCAAAGAAGGAAAAGTTTCCGAAGATAGACTTGAAGAAGCTGTTAGAAGAATCTTAAGAATAAAATTTAAGTTGGGCTTATTTGATAATCCTTATAAATATTGCAGCGAAGAAGCTAAAGAGAATACAGTGATGAGCGAAGAAATCCAAAATGCTTCATTGCTGACTGCACAGAAGTCGATCGTACTGTTAAAAAATCAAGATGGATTATTACCCCTTAAGAAAGATATAAAAACAATTGCTGTAATCGGTCCGTTTGCCGATTCAAAAAAGCATCCTTTAGGTTCGTGGGCACAGCAGGGGGATTCGAATGATGTTATTACTTTGTTGGAAGGCATAAAAATGAAAGTGCCCAACACAAAAATTCTTCACGTAAATGGATGCACTATTAAAGGTGATAACAAAAGTGAATTCCCTTTGGCAATCGAAGATGCTAATAATTCCGATGTTGTAATTTTAGCATTAGGCGAAGAAGGACAAATGAGCGGTGAGGCACGAAGCAGAGCATCAATTGAATTACCCGGCGTTCAAAATGAATTGGCAGTTGAATTATTCAAAATCGGCAAACCAATTATTGTTGTTCTGATGAACGGCAGACCGCTTGCAATTAATTGGATCGCCGAAAACATTCCCGCTGTACTCGAATGCTGGTTTTTAGGTACGAAAACAGGTCAAGCTATTGCTGATGTAATTTTTGGCGATGTTAATCCAGGTGGAAAATTACCGGTTACTTTTCCACGGGCGACCGGACAAATTCCAATTTATTATAACTACAAAAATACCGGAAGACCGGGCAATCCACTCGATTACTATACGTCGAAATATTTGGATTTACCCCTTACTCCCCTGTTTCCTTTTGGACATGGACTTAGTTATACAAACTTTTCCTACGATGAAATTCAATTGAATAAATCCAAAATTAAAATGGATGATACACTAAAAGTTTCGGTTAATGTGAAGAATACGGGAAATTATGACGGCGAGGAAGTAGTTCAACTTTACATTCAGGATGTAACAGCTTCTATAACAAGACCGGTTAAGGAACTGAAGGGATTCAAAAAAATCTTTTTGAAGAAGAGTGAATCAAGGGATGTTGAATTCACAGTTACAAAAAATGAACTATCATTTTATGATGCTTCGATGAATTGGACTGCAGAGCCGGGTACGTTCAAAGTATTTGCAGGCTCAAATTCGGTTGATGTGCAATCAAAAACATTTGAGTTAGAGTTTTAAATTTATAATGATGACTGAAGTTGACAGTATGCTTAAGTGAACTGTTAAAACGGCTATTATTTTGATTTTATTTTTCATT
Source organism: uncultured Ignavibacteriaceae bacterium (assembly GCA_964612385.1). GTDB lineage: Bacteria > Bacteroidota > Ignavibacteria > Ignavibacteriales > Ignavibacteriaceae > JAGUYG01. The sequence continues at coordinate 3,813 of CAZTDB010000195.1, read as the reverse complement.
AGAATGACATTTTTATGACAGTAGTATCAACAGTAGTTGAATGACTAAAGGGCTAAATCCCATAGTCGAAAGTTGTTAAGAATGTTGTTCGTTAAAACAAACGGAGATAATCGAAAAATTATCTCTATCATTTACCGTCAGCTTCAGTTGACGGATAAAGAAAGAAAAGGAAACCATTCTGGCTTTAGCCACATTTGAAAATTCGTTAGTCCGTTCGCTTTCCAAAGGAATCCTCCAAAGGAGTCCTTCGGACCCTCGGGAGAAGCGATCGGTAAGTGAGTTAACTGGAATAATTTTTTTCACAACCATCAGTTTTAGAAACATAAAGGCATTAGTTTTTTGTCATTATAATAACATTGTTATCCTAGTAACAGTAATGATAAATTTAATCTCAACAGGAAATTTATTACATGAAAACAATAATTAAACTTTTTTTCTTAATTACTCTTATGCTATTATCTTCAAACATTTTTGCCGGCGGCTTTGTATCTGTTAACGGAAAATATTTAATCGACCCGGATGGAAATAAGCTGCTGCTAAAAGGGATCAACCTGGGCAATTGGCTTCTTCCCGAAGGCTACATGTTCAAATTTTCAAATGCAAGTTCACCGCGTTTAATCGAAAAAGTTTTTAATGAATTAATAGGCGTTGATGAAGCAAGAAAGTTTTGGGAATCATTCCGTGATAACTATATTACTCACGACGATATTAAATTCATAAAGCAAGCAGGATTTAATTCTGTACGGGTTCCATTCAACTTTAGGCTTTTTGTTGTTGAAGATCATCCCGAAATTTTTCTTAACACCGGATTTGAAATATTGGATAGAGTAATGAAATGGTGTACCACAGAAGATATTTTCGTAATCCTCGACATGCACGGTGCACCGGGCGGTCAAACAGGCGATAACATTGACGATAGCTGGGGTTATCCATTTTTGTATGAGAGTGAACAAAGCAGACAAACGACAATTAAATTATGGCGAAAGATTGCTCATCGATATGCTGAAGAAAAAATGTTAGTAGGATATGATCTGCTGAATGAACCGATAGCCCATTACTTTGACAAAGAGCTTCTTAACCCTAAGCTTGAACCACTGTTCAAAGAGATTGTATCTGCTATACGCGAAGTTGATACTAACCATATTGTATTTCTTGGCGGTGCTCAATGGAACAGCAGCTTCGATGTATTTGGTCCGCCGTTCGATTCTAAAGCGGTTTATACATTTCATAAATATTGGACAGATACAACGCTGGAAGTAATTCAACCGTATATAGATTTTAGTAATAAATATAATGTTCCTATTTGGATGGGCGAATCCGGCGAAAATACAAACGAGTGGATTAAATCCTTTAGGAATCTCTTAGAAAAGAATGAAATTGGCTGGGCGTTTTGGCCATTTAAAAAGCTGGATTCTCAAAGCTGTATTGTAAGTATACAAAAACCTAAAGGATACGATGCATTAATCGATTATGCGGCGCTGCCGAGAACTACTTATGAAGATATCCGCCGCAGCAAACCCGACATAAATTTGATAAAACAAACTTTATCTGAATATCTCGAAAATATTAAATTCAAAAATTGTGAAATTAATTATGCATATCTTAAAGCGCTTGGACTCAAGTGAAGAATCAATTATAAAAAATAAAGCAGGTGATTCAAGCACATGATTAAATACTTTCAACCTATCTTTACAATACTTCTTTTTTCAAATTTGCTTTTAGCTCAAGGTTCAGATAAAATAGCAGCCAAAGCCGGCAATAGAGAAATTACCGCCGAAGAGTTCAAGCTTTTATACGAACTTATGCCTCATTTAAGTGAAAATATTGTTAAAGATACAATTAAATCCGAGTTCCTGTATTCACTTATTGCTGAAAAATTATGGGCAGCCGAAGCCAAAGAATTGAGGCTGGATACTTTGGAATATTTTATTAATTCCATCAAACCTATTGAGAAATTGTTTGTAAGGGACGCACTGTATAAAGAGGAAATAGAAAGCAAAATCTCCGTAAACGAACAGGAGGTTTTGAGCGGGATGTTAAAGAGCCGCGCAAAACTTTTTGTATCTGTAATGGCTTTCAAAGACTCGATTAAAGCTTTTGAGACATATCTCAATATACTTAAAGGTGCTTCATTCGATTCATTACTTTACGAAGCGGCAGGTAATTCCAAACCCGCTCCGGTTGAGATAAAGTATGGCGACCTTGCGGAAGAATATATTGAGGATGTTTTATTTTCATTAGACCGGAATGAAATATCAATTCCTTTAAAAACAAATTCCGGCTGGTTCATTTTTAAACTACCAGATAAGCAGATTCAGATTTCCGATGATTCACCTCATGGAAAAACTGCCCGCTCAGTAAGAGAAATTATAAAGGAAAGAAAGGCAAAAGAAATCGGAACTAAATTTTTAAAGAATCTTTTTGCCGGAATTACTATTCGTCCTTCAGAGCAGCTTTTCTTCCGGCTGGCAGATTACATCAGCATTATTCTCCGGGGAAAAAATCCCGAAAGAGATCGAACGGGAGAGATGAAGTACTTTTTGAACGAATCAGATATCATAAAAATTATTGACACTACTTCGTCGGATTTTTCAAACGCAGTTGTAGTAAATCTTCGCGAAGAAGAATTGACTATGAAAGGTTTTCTTTATGAATTAATTTTTGAGGGATTTAGTGTTAAACAAAATAGCTTTTCTTTTATTGCAAATGAATTGAATGCTAAGCTAAAAAGTTTTATTGAGAAAGAATTAATCACTGCAGAAGCATACAGAAGAGGATTAGATAAACACCCCGATGTGCAAACAGAAATAAGAAGATGGGAGGAAAATTATCTTGCACAGCTTTTGAGCAACAGGTTTGTTGATTCAGTAAAGGTAGAAGAATATGAATTGGAAGAATTTTATAATTCAATTTATAAAACAGAAAGCTCCGGTCTGCAAGTAAATATTCTTGAGATACTGGTAGATGAGCTTGATGCTGTTAAGTTTATACTTGACGAACTGAAAAATGGCAAAGATTTTAGAGAATTAGCCAAGCTTTATACAAAAAGAGAATGGACTAAAGAAAAAGGCGGCGAGTTTGGTTACTTTCCGGTTACATGGTTCGGTGAAATTGGGCGCGTTGCCGCGGGAATGAGAATAGATGAGGTTTATGGACCATTCAAGCTTACCGAAGGTTATTCAATAATAAAATTGCTGGATAAGAAAAAAAGCAGAGATGGTGAATTAAATTCATTTGAAGATGTTAAAGATTTACTGCATAACGAACTGCTGAATAAAAAATTAGAACCAATTTATACTAAGAAAACTTCAGAATATGCAGACAAATACGGATTAAAAATAAATTATGAAGTGCTCAAACAAATCAAAGTTTCCGATCTGAATATGTTTACACACCGCTATATGGGATTCGGGGGTAGAATAGCAGCCGTGCCATACACAACACCTCGACACCGGTGGATTTATGAGTGGATGAGAAACCAAAAAATTGTTCCATGACCCACTGTAAAAATTAATTCATCATCTATTTATATAGGATAGATTAATATCCTTAACCTACTTATTTAACAACTGTTTACAAACAACTAATAGATACCTGCTGGCATCATATTTGGCAATTCAAGTATAATTAAATGATTTGAATATATGATTATTGACAATTTGAGCGAATTTTTGAGGGTAATTATGTCGGGTATTTTGTTGTTTTGTATTAAAATAAAATTCGCATCTCATAATAGTGCATAGTTCGAAAATTGTCGGAAGTTAATGGTTTATTAATTCATAACTTCAAATAAAAAAATTTTGAAACAAAACG
>CAZTDB010000194.1:0-5327 GCA_964612385.1 uncultured Ignavibacteriaceae bacterium | reverse complement strand
AAACGAGCACTTGACCATAATCCCAGTTAGCTTCAATGCTATACTTTGTCCAAAAAGTAAGCTTAGGATATGTATAACCTGAAAGGTTAATATTATTTTTCAATTGCATCGAAACCGACATATTATCATCGTAGTTTGAGTTATCGCTGTCGGTTATTGATGAAGGGGGAGAGTAATAGTCCGTCGTAGTTCGGCCCCATCGCTTTTGTGTGTTGATTGCTGTCAGCGTCCAATTATCGTTTATATTATCCGAGCTGTCAAAGAATATGTAATGAGGAATCCCGATTGTTATCGAAAAAGTATCTTGCGATATAGTTATATTATTTAATCGAGTTGATAAAACCAGGTCGATGTTTTGTTCAGTTGGAGCGGTAGATGATATTTGAAAAACAAATGGCTGTGTTAATATTACTGAAGTTTGTGCAGTTAAATCACTAATCGCAAAGTTCCCGCTCGAAATATTTATATAAGGACTGGACGAACTTAAATGAACCGTTATGTTTTCAATATTTGATTGCCCTTTATTTTTAATTATTGGATAAAGTTCTACAACATCCGATTGATTGAATACCGATTGCTGAAATCCCGGATTCACTACCGCGGCAAAACCGCCTGCCACCCATGCGTAATAAAGATTTGGAAAAACATTTTCCTCGGCAAGCGGGAATATCCTATGCATAGGAGGCCAAAAATAATCATCGGCTGAACCAACTTCGGGAGTCATGGCAAAAATCTTTCCTCCGTTGGCAAGTGTATCGCCATCATAAAAATAATCGTCGCTGTTCCCTCTTGTTGCATAACCAACGGTTTGTAAGTCGGTTCCGTACAGATAATTATTGTATCTTGTCATATCGGCAGCATACTCTCTAAAGATGAGGGAGTCAGGCGTTTCTATATTTAACGCGCCGTAAGGATAAATCAACAGATTACTGAATGTATGGTAGTTCAACGCAGTCTTAATTCTTCTGGAAGCTAAAAAATCACGAATAGCTTGAGTTTCAGGTTCCGAGAAAGGAGCAGTTCCTCTGTAGGTTTCGGCTGCAGTGCTTAAGCTTGAGCCGCCGTTGTCAGCATTCCAATATTGATGGGGTCCGTAATTTCTATTTAAATCTACTCCGAAAATTCCACCTCCGTTATTACTGCGGTTTTTTCGCCACATGCCACCGCCATTTGGAGCGATCGTTTTATTGTGCTCATATCCATCGGGATTTACCACCGGAATAAAATACATTTGCCTGTTATCCACTAAATACTTGACAACAGGATCAGTATTGTAATTTTCAAGCAGATAATACATGAAATAAATCATTTGCATCATGCTTTGGGGTTCTCTGGCGTGATGCAATGCGGTATATAAAACTTCGGGTTCATCTTCTTCCAAATCGGGATTGTCCGAAATTTTAACCACATAAATCGGACGTCCTTCGATCGAAGTGCCTATACTAATTTTTTCTGAGATGATATCGGGAAATACCATTCTCATTGTATCTAAGTGAGCAATAACTTCATTGAGTGTGTAATACCCTCCCATTGAACCGAATCCAAAGCGGGTTACATTATAGTTTATTCTTGATGAAGCTTTATATTGACTCATCTGCCCATCGGAAAGACGCGGAAGATTTTTGTAATATTCATACCAATTATCTATCTCAATCGTGTAAGAAAATCCCGATGCTTTTAACGCTTCGAATTGATCGTCGCTTACAAACGCTTCCACAATATTTTTAGCCGGCAAGTGAAAATGATCGATATCAACCCCGGCTTGAATTAATGAAGGAATATCTTTCGGACTTTGAATATAAATTTTTACTTTCTTATAATTTTGTGCAGCTATATTAAATGAGAAAAGCAGGAAAAAAACTAAAAAGTAACTCACCGTGGGCAAGAGTGTATAAAGCCTCCGAGGTTTTGTAATTAGTACATTCTTAAATTTAATTCTAAGTGCATAATCAAAAACATTTTCGCAAAACCATTGATTGAAACCCCGGAGGTTTACGATTCTAAGTAACATAAGTAAATAAGTTAAAATTTTATTCTCCATTTTGAATACAACCATTTTATATTTTTAATTCAGAATTAATTTGAACCTTCAATGTTTCGCCTTCCGTTCTGGCAATTACCGATGCACCGCATGAGTCGCTCCACACGTTTACTGTAGTTCTGCACATATCAAGGATTCTATCTACCGCAAGGATTAGTCCTACACCTTCCAAAGGCAAACCAACCGCAGATAAAATTACCGAGATCATTACAAGTCCAGCCATTGGAATACCTGCGGCACCGATTGATGCAAGCAATGCTGTTACTACAACAATCATTTGCTGCAAAAAGGTTAAGTCGATTCCATAAGCTTGAGCAATAAACATTGCGGCAACGCATTCGTATAAAGCTGTACCGTCCATATTAACCGTAGCACCCAGCGGAAGAACAAAGCTAGTTATTTTATTTGAAACACCTGAATTGTTTTCTACTGCATCCATTGTTAATGGCAAAGTAGCAGAAGATGAGGAAGTAGAAAATGCGGTAAGCAGCGGTGTGGTCATCGCCTGGAAATGCCTCCAGGGATTGACCTTTCCGATAAACCTAAGAATAAGCGGCAGCGTTATTGTTGCATGAAAAATTAATCCAAATAAAACGGCAGCCATATAAAGACCCAGCCTTTCAACAATTCCCAGTAAAGCATCTTTATCGCCTGCTTGTTCGGCAACTATTCCTGCAACTATTCCAAAAATACCAATCGGTGCAAATTTTATTATAAAAGATGTTACTTTCATTATTACTTCGAATCCGGCATTAAACAAATGAACAAGAGTGTTCTGGTATTCGGAACTTATTTTGGTGATGAAAAAGCCGATGAGGATTGCAAAGAAAATAATTGCCAGCATATCGGCTGAAGCCATTGCATCAACAATGTTAGTTGGAATCATTCGTAATAATATGTTTCCGAAGCTGTCGGAAACAGCGCTCATTTCATCAACTTCTTTAGTGAATCCAAGGTCGGCACCCAAACCGGGTTTAATTAGATTCACTAATGTTAAGCCTGCAAGGATGGCAAAAAAGCTGGTAGAGATATAATACGTAAGTGTTTTAAGCCCCAGCTTCCCGAGGTTTTGTGCGTTGCCGATATTAGCCACACCGGAGGTAACCGATGTAAGAATTAACGGTACGATAATCATTTTTAAAGCCCGTAAAAACAGTTCCCCCATCCAGCTTACGTATTCAACATACTCTGTAAGTGTTAAACCGTAAATAATGGCTAAGGTAAAGGCAATGAGTATTTGCCAGTGTAATTTTATTTTAAACATTAATGGATCCTATTTTTATTGCAGCAGTGCATTTTATAGAATTGAAGCAACAATTTCATCGCAAACGGCATAACCGCTTTTGGTAAGTTTGATATATCCTCCGTCAATAGTAAGAAGGTTTTGATTCATCAACATTTTAAAATAGTGATATTTTTCGTTTATCCATACTTCGCCGAATTTTTTCTTCAATTCATCTATCTCAATTCCGCTGCTTCTTAAAGCTAACATAACGTACTCGGATAATTGTTTATTATCGGAGATATATTCATAGCCTGCCTCCGCCGAATTATGTTCATGAACTTCGGCAATGTATCTTTTAAGACTTGAATAATTCCACCACCTTTTTCCTTCAACAAAAGAATGTGCCGATGTTCCGAATCCAAGATATTCTTTATATCTCCAGTAAGCGTTGTTGTGAATACAGTGATAACCTTCCAAACAAAAGTTGGATACTTCGTACTGAATAAATCCTGCTGTGCCTAAATAATCAATTGTTAATTCGTATAAATCTGCATCGTAATCTTCATCCTGCATCTTAATCTTTCCGTCAAGAACCATTTTATTTAGAATAGTCCCCCGTTCCAAAATTAAGCTGTATGCCGAGATGTGTTTGACTGGAAGAGCAACGGCAGTTCTTAAATTTTCCATCCATTTTTGTTTTGATTGTCCGGGCAGATTGAATATTAAATCAATGCTTATATTTTCGAAGCCCGCTGAATACGCATCGTTTACTGTTTTTTCGGCAGTTTTGCCGTTGTGAATTCGTGTTAAAAATTTCAGCTCGTCTTCATGAAAAGACTGAATACCGATACTTATTCTGTTTATTCCTGCTAACCTAAAGGCTTTTAATTTAGCTTTATCAACAGTTCCGGGATTTGTTTCCAAAGTTACTTCAACATTATTTGAGATGTGAAAATTATTCTTAACCGAAGTGATAATATCATAAATATATTCCTGGCTCATTAAGGAAGGGGTTCCCCCGCCAAAATAAATTGAAATAACCTCTCTATCGGATGAAAGTATGTGCGAATAATGCTCAATTTCTTTTTTTAATGAACTTAGAAAGGGTTGAATATTATCGGAAGTAATAATAGAATAAAAATCGCAGTAGATGCACTTGTGGTCGCAAAACGGAATGTGTATGTAAACGGCTAATTCTTTCAAGGTTAATCTGATTGATCAAACAATAAATGAGTCTCCTCTAAAGAGGTATTTTCATCAAGAAAATGTTTCGATCGTTAAGAATATTCAAATACAAAATTTCCAAATAAGACCATTTAAGATACGCCTCATAAATAAAAAATCCCTGGATAACAATATCCAAGGATTTTAAATAGCAGAGGAAATTATTTAAGGCTTAACATCCGCTTCGAATAAAATATCGATGGCGCCTCTAACTTCGTAGGGAGGATCCCCGCCGGAAATATTATCAACGAGCAGCGTAGCAGTAAAGCAGCTACTACCTAAAGCTGAGATGTAATCGTTAATGGCTTTGACTTCGTCCTGAGAAAGAATTATTTCGTATGGGGTGTTCTTATAATCGATAATTACAACATTTAAGATATCCTGTGTGAACAACACATTTCCGGCTTGATCTTTTACCGTTATCTTTAAGTTGCCCTGCAATCCTTGCGGACTTACGTTTACAGTTCGATAAGAAGCTTTGACGTATTTAATCGATTCAATTCTGCTTTTATATTCATCATAAGCAGAGGTGCCTTCTAAACAGTAGGTGCCGGTTGCGTTAGCAGATGTAGTCATACCGCTTACAGTCAGCTCCATTTGCAAAGCAATATTAACCGGGAAGTTGCTCTCAACCGAATCACAGCTCGATAGGGTTAAGAGCATTACCGCACCGATTAAAAGGAATAAATATTTTTTCAATCTCATATTGGTTCTGCTTTCAGCATTATTAAAATTTGACTGCTACGGTTCGGTTTCGGCTTCAAAAACAATATCGATGGAAGCTTCTAATGTTTTTGTTCCGACAGACGGTACAATATTATTTACTATCAACTCGGC
>CAZTDB010000193.1:0-5353 GCA_964612385.1 uncultured Ignavibacteriaceae bacterium | reverse complement strand
TATCGCCCGCAACCGCAATAGCTGTGAATTTTCTTTCACCCTCAGAGATTGCCTTGAATATCGCCGTTCGCTCTGCGCAGATGGTTAAGCTGTACGAGCTTGATTCTATATTACCGCCTAAATATACTTTGCCTTCTTCGGTAAGCAGTGCGGCACCTACATGGAAATTTGAATAGGTCGGCAGAGATTTAGATTTCGCTTCGATCGCTTTTTGTGCTAATTCTTTGTAGTTCATCTAATTCCTTTTTGCTGCGCCTAAAATATATTTTTTGTTTTTGAAATCAAATTGAATTACCTGATTTTAATTTGAATTTCTTGAGCTTTATCTCCAAACATCTTTTCTGAATAATGCGTTGAAAAAATTTATTATTAGGAAAAACTCATAAATAATCTGCAGATAAACTATCTTAAAGATGCTGAATTTATAATTAAATTTGTTTTGTGTTAAGCCGCTGCTTAAGGTATCGAAAAAAAACTTAATGATAAACGGCGTAATAAAAATTAAATCGATTGCCGCCATCACCGGAGAAAAAAGCAAGATAAAATTTACTCCGTGCCATAATCCGAGCACCATTTTTTGTTTACGAAGATAGTGGAAAGAAGTTTTTATGTGCCGTGAGCGCTGAATTAAATAATCATTCAAATTTTGTTTTGTCCCGGAATAAACGAACGATTCTTTCTTTGTTACGACACCAATTTTCAATTTATTCTTTATTGCTTCGCGTAGGAGCAGATCATCATCGCCGCTAAGCGTATCAAGTGTTTTGGAATAACCGGATATTTTTTCAAATGCCGATTTCTTAAATCCAAAATTTCTTGCTGCAGCCGAATAAGGTAAACCAAGCTGTGCTGCTGAAGTGGTTAAAAGCATTGTGCGAAAATTTTCGAATCGCGAAATTTTGTTAATAAAATTTTGTGTTTCTATAAACGGTGCGATACCGATTAGAAAATCGTAACTAATATTAAACATTGCAGCGAATGCCGGAAGCCACGCTTTTTGCGGCATGCAATCGGCGTCAGTTATCACGATGTGATCAAAGGCTGAATGTTCAATTCCGAAAGCTAATGCACCCCGTTTGGCGGGAAATTTTTTATTCGTCGCCTTGATGATTTTAAAATTCTTCTTCCCCTCAATCAATTTAGAACATACTTCAAAAGTGTCGTCGGTGGATTCATCATCCACAATGATTATTTCAAAATAGTTTTCCGGATAATCAAGCTTTTCAAGCGAAGTAATTAATGCGGGTAAATTCGATGCTTCATTTTTTGCGGCAATGATTACCGAGATGCCTGTTAAACCTTCACTTAGTAATTTTTGTGAAAAAAGTTTTCGATTCGCAATTAATATCAACACCTGAAATATTAGGTAAAGAACAATGCAAAAGGATAAAAAAATTATCAGCATACAATCTCAGTTCTTTATTCTTCCAGCAACCAGCCTTCCGCTAATTCCTGCTCCATATCGGAAATAAATCTTGAAGGTTTCGATAAAGTTGTACCGGCCTCTCTGTCAAAAAGATTCATAGGAAAACTTACAAACAGATTCTGCTTTGCTCTTGTGGATGCAACATACATTAATCTTCGCTCTTCTTCTAGGGATTCGAGGGAATCGGCTGAACGGCTGGAAGGGAAAAATCCTTCGACTGCATGAATTATAAATACGGAATGCCACTCCAATCCTTTTGCAGAATGGATTGTAGAAAGCGTTAAAAATTCTTCTTCTTTATCTTCGGCTCCTATGTCGATTACACTATCAATTATCGGTTCAATTGCCATATCGGCGAGCAGACTATCTAACGACTTATAATTTTCGGTTATGTTCTGAAAAATTTCCAAATCTTTTTTTCGCCGGTTGTAATCGTCATACTTGTCTTTGAATAGGGGATAATAATAATCTAAAACAAGCTGCAATTTTTCGGAAGGCAGATCTTTTTTTGTGTGCAGAGTGTAGAGCAGGTAAAACAAATTTTCAATGCTTTGCTTAATAAAAAAAGCAGTTTGATTTTCAGGATTAGCTTTTATCGAAAGTTTTGAAGCGGCAAGGTCGTCTAAAATTTTTTGTGCTGTTTTCGGACCCACACCTTCGTGAAGCAGCAGTACACGATACCAGCTAACTACATCTCGCGGGTTTGCCGCAATTCTGAGAAAGGCGAGAACATCCTTGATATGTGCCGTTTCAATGAACTTCATTCCTCCGAATTTCTTAAAAGGAATATTTGCCTTGCTAAGCTCTATTTCCAAGTCGAATGAAAAAAAAGATGAGCGGAATAAAACGGCGATATCATTTAGCCTAACGCCTTCCTCTCTTAATTCCAGCACTTTTTCAACTATAAATTTTGACTGCAGATTTTCAGTTGTAGCAGCTACAATGTAAGGCAGCTCACCTCCGGTTTTACGTGTGAATAAGTTCTTCGAATATTTTTCAATTGCCTTTTCGTTTATATGGTTGGCAAAGGAAAGAATCGATTGTGTGCTTCTGTAATTTTCTTCAAGCTTAATAATCTTTACGTGAGGAAAAATTTTCGGAAACTCCATTATATTTTTGAAGTTAGCTCCGCGGAAAGAATAGATCGACTGCGAATCGTCTCCCACAACCATTATGTTGTTGTTTAATTGAGTTAAACCTTTAACGATTTCCGCCTGAAGCTTGTTTGTGTCCTGGTATTCATCAACCATAACAAAGTTTATAGTTGAAAGGAATGAACGTGCGGAAGGACTCAGTTCAGAGAGAAAATTTTTTAAATAGATTAAAAGGTCATCGTAATCGAGTAGATTATTTCTTCTTTTATACTCAGTAAAGATTTTTTGAATATCCAGAATTTCATCCAACAAATCGATAAAGTGAGGATAATTTTCAGCGATTAATTCTTCAACCTTTGTTCCTGTGTTAACGCTAAGACTGAATACTTTGTAGAGTGTTTCTTTGTTCGGAAATCTTTTTTCCTTTTTAACAAAACCCGCTTGAGAACGGATTAAGTTTATTACATCCTGCGTATCGCCCTGATCGAGTATGGTAAAAGAAGAATCGAGCCCTGCCGGCTTTGCATATTTGCGAAGGGTTAAGTTAGCAAACGAATGAAACGTGCCGCCATTAATTTTTGAACATCTGTGGTCTAATAAAACAGCGGCTCTGTTCATCATTTCATTTGCAGCTTTACGCGTAAAGGTAAGCAGCAGTATAGATTTAGGATCATAACCAATCTCAACTAAACGCGCTACACGAAAAACGAGTGTTCTTGTTTTTCCCGTCCCGGCGCCTGCAATGATAAGATAAGCACCTTCAACTGCAGAAGCTGCTTCATACTGCGCCGGATTTAATTCGTTTTGATAATTAATAACAAAACGGGCTTCGTCAATTTTTTTTAGCATGAAGCCCGTTTCACTTAATCTCTTAAGCGTATATTTTTTTTGTTCCATTAACTTAAGGCTCTAGGTTTACCTAATATTTCAGAAACAAGAATATATTCTTTCAAAGAGTCGGGGTTCAATATTTTCTCTTTAAGATTTGTTATCCTGATATTCTCCACATCTCTCCTGCTTTTCAACAGCTCTTCAAATTCCGATGCTTTCTTCTGAAATTGTTTTTCAACCAATTCCTTTTCTTTCGAAAGCTTCTGTCGCTTTTTTTCCCAGTCGCTTTCAAATTTAGTTTCGGAAACAGATCGGGAGTGCTCAGAAACAGTAGGCTGATCCCATGAAACACTTTTTTCTTTTGGTGCGGGTTTTTTTACTTCCCAGGGATCCGGCAAAGGACCTGACTCCTTTTCAGCCGGGACTTCCATCTGAAACATCTTTTCAATTTCTTTCAGCATATCAAAGTCATCCGGTTCTTTCGTTGAAGACTGATAAGACAAATCTCCGGTTTCACTTTTCGATTCAGGAAATTGAGTCTGCTTACCCGGTTGAGTAGTTTGCTTCTTTTTCTTCCTGAAGATTGAATTTAAAAAGGCAATAATAATGAAGAGATAAATCAGTATTTCGAACCAATTATCCATTTTGATCTTTACCTTTTTTTGGTTCGGGCTTTGAAATTGCATCTCTCATTTCAGTATCAGCCTGGATGTTTTTTAGCTTATAATAATCCATTATTCCGAGATTCCCACTTCTAAATGCTTCAGCAATTGCTCTCGGTACCTCCGCTTCGGCTTCAATTACTTTTGCTCTTTGCTTAGCTACTTCGGCTATCATTTCTTGTTCAAGAGCAACGGCTGCGGCTCGTCTCTCTTCTGCTTTGGCTCTTGCTACTTTAAGATCAGCTTCAGCCTGATCGGTTTGTAAAATAGCGCCGATATTCTGACCGATGTCAACATCGGCAATATCGATTGATAAAATTTCAAATGCTGTTCCTGAGTCTAAACCTTTGGCAAGTACACTCTTGGAGATGGTATCGGGATTTTCAAGCACCTTTTTATGAGTATCGCTCGAACCGATTGTGGAAACAATTCCCTCGCCAACGCGAGCTAAAATTGTAGCTTCACCGGCACCGCCTACTAATCTGTCTATGTTTGCACGAACAGTAATCCTTGCAATGGCTTTTAATTGGATTCCGTCCTTAGCTACAGCGGCTACTACAGGAGTTTCAATTACTTTTGGAATTACCGACATTTTAACTGCTTCAAGTACATCTCTACCAGCAAGGTCGATTGCCGTGGCTCTCTCAAATGTTAAACCTAAATTTGCCTTATCGGCAGAGATGAGTGCATTTATAACCTTCACTACATTCCCACCCGCAAGATAGTGAGCTTCGAGCTTTGCCTGTTCCACTTTTATGCCGGCTTTTGTTGCAGTAATCATACTGCGAACAATTACTACCGGCGGGACTTTTCTCAAGCGCATACCCACTAAATCTCTTACTATTTTAACCTTAACACCCGAAAAGAAAGCCGTAATAAAGAGACCAATTGGAACGAAGTATAGAAATACGAAAAGAAATATTACTATAGCAAAAATTATCACAAGAGATAAACCTGTCAATGCTTCCATTTAATTCTCCACTTTAAATTTTAAATTGGAAATAAGTTTAATACTTATTTAATTTTTAAGCAAGATAAACCGCAAATAAATTAAATACAAATAAGTTCGTTTTTATTTATGAGGCGTATCTAAAAAGGTGTCATTTGGAAATTTTGTGTGTGAATATTCTTGATAATCGAAACATTTCCTTAATTAAAATACCTTTTTAGAGAAGACTCATTTATATTTAACCATGAAAGTAATAATAGAATTTCTAAGCAGAATTATGCTATACTGGATTATTTTAATTATTCTTTTTTGCTGTGTGACGTCATATGCTCAAACGTCAGGCGAGAATGATTCTCGTGATAAGGCACAAAAATATTCAGTCGAATTATAT
>CAZTDB010000192.1:0-5411 GCA_964612385.1 uncultured Ignavibacteriaceae bacterium | reverse complement strand
CCTTAGGTTTATCATCAACAGTAAGGAAATAGCTTCCCAACGCATAAAGAATTCTTGCCTGATAATCAGAATCCGGATACTTATCAAGCGCTTCGGTATAATAATATTGAGCCGAATCTAATAAGTTAAATTCGGTAAAAAATAAATTGCCTAAATGAAAGTGCTGCTCTGCTAACTTATTCTTAATTGAATCAGCCGATATAGTTGGTCTTTTCGGCGGCTTTTTCTCTTCAACAGGTTGTATAGGAGTAACAGTTACAGGAGTAGTTTTGATACCCGGTTCACGTTCTCTGTCATCAAAGAAAGCTTGATCGCGTTCCGGAACCTCCTCTTCGGTTTTCAAGGTATCTGAATAAAAAGCGACGGAATCTTTAACAAATTCTTCGGGGTCTTCTATATAAACTAATTGCTTTTTAAGGTCTGTAATTTGGTCGCTTATCGTTTGATATTTTCTAAAAAGCTGAGTTTTTTCATTTGCTTTCTTTGTATACTCGGGAGGTGAAGCTGCACCCATCACTTTTCCATAATAAACAGATGCGCTGTCGAACTGTTTAAAACTTTTTTCATAAATCTCTCCGATTCTAAATCTTGCTTCCCCGGATGAAGTAAGATTAGGATACGTAGTATCTACAATGCTTAATACTTCGATCGCTTCATCAAATTTTTCTAACGAAGCTAAAGTTTTACCGCGCTCAAGATCAATGAGATCGTAGGAGTCCTTGTATTTATCTTCCGATTTCATCTTTTCGAAAATGAATAAAGCTCTTTCATTTTCACCCGCTACACGCAAAGTTTTTGCAAGCTCTAAATTCGAGTTCAACTCAATTTCATAAACCGGTGAGTAGTTCGATACTCCTTCAAATGCGGCAATTGCATTTTGAGGATCTTCAGTTTCAAGATACAACAATCCAAGCTCGTACATTGCCTTTGCGCTTATTTCGTTATCGGATGACACCTCTACAAAAGAGCTCAATGCTAAGATGGCTGATTCATAGTCCTTCGCCCAAATGTAGTACTTAATTTCTTCTACGTAGGATTCATCCACTATTTTATCTTCACCATCTTCAATAGCTTTTTCGCGCACTCTTTTGAGCGATGCTAACCCGTCTTCAAAGTATCTTAACCGCATTTGGCTTTTTCCGATCCACAACTCTGCTTCAAGAATTAAATCGCTTTCAGGCTGTGTAGCAATTAGCTCTTGAAATTTTCGTAAAGCCTTTGGATGATTTTTTTGGTAATAGAACGACTTGCCTAAAATGAGCAAAGCATCGTCAACAAATGATGAAGTAGGGTAAAATTGAAGAATTCTGGACGCCTTTTCTATCACTTTATTTAATTGCTGATTTGCGGTTCCCGGTACCGGAGGGTCATCAAATGCGAATAAATCTTTTTTCTGCTCTTTGATTGACGTTTCGGCTTGTTCGAAAAGATCGATAGTGTTGTAATACAGATTAAAATAAGCTGTGAAATTTTCCCATAATGAACATCCCGGAATGAAAAGAAACAATATAAAGATAAGGAGGTATTTCATCGGGGCAGTTTGAAGCCTACAAAAATTAGAATGAAATAAATTTTGCATGGAAAAAACTAACAAAGATTTCAAAAAAGTAAAAGGTAAAATATTTTACAGGGCTTCGCGGCCCGATTCTTCTGTACGAATTCTTACCACGTCTTCAATATCGGAAATAAATATTTTACCGTCTCCCACCTGTCCCGTCTTAGCGGTTCTAAGAATAGCATCAACTACCTTATCAACAATTTCTTTATCGACAACCACTTCAATTTTTATTTTAGGGACAAACTCAATTCGGTATTCGCTGCCCCGGTAAGTTTCGGTATGCCCTTTCTGCCTTCCGTATCCCCTTACTTCCGAAATGGTTAATCCTTTAACTCCCTCTTCGATAAGAGCTTCTTTTACTTCATCAAGTTTGAAGGGGCGAATAATAGCTTCAATTTTTTTCATGAAAGCGCCTTAAATTATTTTCCGTGGCAGTGTTTATATTTTTTCCCGCTGCCGCAAGGACATGGATCATTACGACCTACTTTTTCGGCAACTTGTACGGGCTGCGGTTTGCCTGCAGTTTGTGGTGAACCGGCTCCTCGAGGGGCTGATGTATAACCAATATTATCCGTGCTTTGTTTTGTTTCGAGTACACGTCCTGATGGCTGTCTTCTTCTTCTTTGTATTTCTTCAGGAGCCTGAGGAAAGAATTTAAATGTGAAGGAGACTACTTCATTACGAATTTCATCTAAGAGAGAAACAAACAGCTTGAACGCTTCGGCTTTGTATTCAATTAGCGGGTCTTTCTGTCCGTAAGCTCTAAGCCCAATACCTTCTTTGAGGTCGTCCATCTCACGGAGATGCTCTTTCCATTTATGATCGATTACGCTTAGAGTTGCATACCTCTCAAGCCTTGCCATCATTTCCGAGCCTAACATCTCTTCTTTTTTCTTGTAGAAGTTTTTTGACTCGGTTAATACTCGCTCTTTTATGCCATCCTTACCTAAGGTTTCAAACTCTTCGGGTTTAATTTTTACATCCACAAGAAGATTATGCAAGATATCTTCTCTTAAATTTTCGGCTAAAACATCGTCGTAATATCTGTCAATTACATCATCGATGTAATCTTCGAGCATTGAAAAAATTTGGCTTTTCAGCCTGTCACCCTGCAAAGCTTGCTGCCGCCGGGTGTAAATTACTTCTCTCTGCTGATTCATCGTATCATCATATTCAAGAAGTCTTTTTCGAATTGCAAAGTTGTTTTCTTCAACCTTCTTTTGTGCTCGTTCAACTGATTTGGTAATAAGAGGATGCTGAATAACTTCCCCCTCTTTGATTCCCATTCTTTCCATTACCGAGGAAATACGGTCGCTTCCAAAAAGCCTCATCAGATCGTCTTCTAATGAAAGAAAGAATTTAGAAGTGCCCGGGTCACCTTGTCTTCCCGAACGACCTCTTAACTGTCTATCGATTCTTCGTGAGTCGTGGCGTTCAGTTCCGAGAATATACAGCCCTCCTCTTTCTCTTACTCCGGTACCCAATTTAATATCAGTTCCTCTGCCTGCCATGTTTGTAGCAATAGTAACGGCACCAATCTCACCGGCGTGGGCAATAATTTCGGCTTCCCGCTGATGCTGCTTAGCATTAAGTACATTATGAGGAACACCCTTTCTTTTTAACATCCGGCTTATTGTTTCCGAAACCTCGACAGAAGTAGTTCCTACAAGCACCGGTCTGCCCTGCTTACGTAACTCTTCGATTTCCTCAATAACCGAGTTATACTTTTCCCGTTTGGTTTTGTAAATAGCATCATCAAAGTCTTCCCTAATTACAGGTTTGTTAGTTGGAATTACAACAACCTCCAGCTTATAAATCTGAAAGAACTCACCTTCTTCGGTCTCGGCAGTACCGGTCATACCAGCAAGCTTATTATACATTCTGAAATAATTTTGAAGGGTGATAGTTGCTAATGTTTGAGTATCTCTTTCAACCTTAACATTTTCCTTAGCCTCAATAGCTTGATGAAGCCCGTCGGAGTAACGCCTGCCGGGAAGAACACGACCGGTAAATTCATCAACTATAGCAATTTTACCCTCAGGGGTAATAACATACTCAACATCTTTTTCGAAAAGGGTGTATGCTTTGAGGAGCTGATGAATTGTATGAATACGATCGCTGCTTTCAGAATAACGATGGTAAAGCGCATCCCGTTTTTTTACTTTTTCTTCTTCAGAAATATTTACATCGTTTTCAAACTTACTGATTTCGGTACCTAAATCGGGAAGCACAAAAAATTCAGCCTCTATGCCGCTGCCTTTTGCAAGTTCTTCACGACCTTTTTCAGTAAGATCAATTGTATTGTTTTTTTCATCGATTACAAAATAAAGCTCGTCGTCGATGATGTGCATGTTTTTAGCTTTTTCGCGAAGGAATTCAAGCTCGGATTCCTGAAGCAGTTTTTTGTTGGAAGGTTCGCTTAGAGCTTTAGCTAACTTATTATTTTTCGGTAATCCGCGGTATGCTCTAAGAAGAAGAATTCCCGCTTCTCGAAGATCGTCTTTATTCCCTGAAGCGAGAAGCTGTTCGGCTTCCTGCGTAATTTTTGCTACGAAGTTTGATTGAAGTCTGTAAAGCCGTTCAATTTTTGGCTTCATTTCATTGAATTTATGATCATCCACTTCAACAGGACCTGAGATAATGAGCGGCGTTCTTGCCTCATCAATTAAAACGGAATCAACTTCGTCTACAATGGCATAATTATGTTTACGCTGCACCTGATACTCTGCATCCACAGCCATGTTATCGCGCAAATAATCAAAACCGAATTCGTTATTTGTTCCGTAAGTAATATCGCATCCGTATTGCTGTTTTCGCTGAGCAGGGTCCATGGTGTTAAGAATTACGCCAACGGTAAGTTCGTGAAATTTATAAATCTCACCCATCCACTCGCTGTCGCGCAAAGCAAGATAATCGTTAACGGTTACAAGATGAGCTCCTCTGCCTGTTAAGGCATTGAGGTAGAGAGGAAGTGTAGCGACTAAAGTTTTACCTTCGCCCGTAGCCATTTCAGCAATTTTTCCTTCATGCAGAACTACTCCGCCCATTAGCTGAACGTCGTAAGGAATCATTTCCCACGTATGCTTGCTGCCCGCAACAGTCCAGCTTTTTCCAACAAGCCTCTCGCAGGTAGATTTAACTACTGCAAAAGCTTCCGGTAAAATCTCGTCTAATATTTCTTCATATTTTTCATTAAGTTCTTCCTCAAGCTCGTCCAGTTCATCGTAAACTGCTTGCCTGTCAAAATCTTCGTCGGATTGAAGCTGCTTTTTCAGGCTGTCGATTTTTTCTCTGAGTTCAACTGTGTAAGCCTGTATTTTTTCTTTGAATTCGGCTGTTTTGGCTCGCAGTTCATCATCGGTTAGAAGTTTTAGTTTTTCATATTCAACATTAATTTCCTCCACGATGGGCTGAAGCTCTTTGATATTTTTAGTGTGTTTGTCACCGAATAATTTCTTTACTATTCCAAGCATTTATTACATTTCTCCATACAATTTAATTGGTATCAAAATTAAACATTGAGTGTTTGAAATGCAATTTAAGAAGATTTGGGCTTGATTTTAATAAAAAGAAATGGGTGTAGAAACATACGGAGCATTAATATCGTGGTTGCAAAATATTAGTTTCATTTTTTTTAAGAATTAGTTAATGGTTAAATCATAATATCAAAAACCTTAACTAAACAATTATTGAAGACTCGATTTTTTATCCGCCCCATTTTTACTTAACTATTCTATTTCCCTAAGATAAGTATTAGATTAATAATGCAACTAAAAAATAATTCTAAGTGACGCACAAAAAATTATATAGAGTACAGTTTTCGGACGATTTCATTCAAAAGATTGCCGAAGCT
>CAZTDB010000191.1:0-5415 GCA_964612385.1 uncultured Ignavibacteriaceae bacterium | reverse complement strand
GATTGGGTTAAAGATGGTAGAAATTTTCCGATAATTGGCAAAGGCGATAACCGTTATCAGCTGCTTGACGTAGAGGATCTATGCAAAGCAATTGAATTAACTATTACTCTTCCGGATGAAAATGTAAATGATACTTTCAATATCGGTGCAAAAGATTTTACTACTATGAAAGAAGACTATCAAACAGTTTTAGATTATGCTGGTTTCGGGAAAAAAATAATTTCACTGCCGGAAAAACCTGTTATCTGGACACTCAAATTATTAGAAATACTTAAACTCTCACCTTTATACAAATGGGTTTACGAGACAGCTTCAAAAGATTCATTTGTATCGATCGAAAAAGCTGAGCAGATACTTTGCTTTACTCCACAATTTTCTAATAAAGATGCATTGATACGTAATTACAAATGGTATTTAGAAAATCTGGATTCGTTTAAAAATCAATCTGGAATCACTCACCGTGTTCCTTGGAAACAAGGAATTCTAAAACTGGCAAAATATTTTTTCTAATTCATTCCATTAATTCTCCATTCTCCATTCTCAATTCTCCATTCTCAATTCTCAATTGTTTTTAATTATATTTGCCAATAAAATTTCTAAATTGATAAAGGGAAAAACGATGGCAGCAAAAAGTGATTTCTTAAAGGATGTAATCAAACATATAGACATTAAAGAGCATAATGTAGTTAAGCTTGTGGACTCGATGGAAAGCATGGCGTTTTCTGCAAGAGATCTGAACCGCGCAGCAAAAATTTATGTAAAGATGCTCGAAGATAAAGAATGCGCAGTTATTCTCACTTTAGCCGGAAGTCTTTTCAGTGCGGGACTGAAACGTGTAGTTTCTGATCTTATAAACAACAACATGGTTGACGCAATAGTATCTACCGGTGCAATAATGGTTGATCAGGATTTCTTTGAGGCACTTG
The DNA here is from genome assembly GCA_964612385.1 of uncultured Ignavibacteriaceae bacterium. GTDB lineage: Bacteria > Bacteroidota > Ignavibacteria > Ignavibacteriales > Ignavibacteriaceae > JAGUYG01. The sequence goes on along the minus strand of CAZTDB010000191.1, from coordinate 4,489 downwards.
GCTTTAAGCATTATATCGGGTCGCCATTTGTAGATGATAACCTTATGCGCGACCTCCACATAGATCGTATCTACGATACATTTATTGATGAGGACGAACTTCGCATTTGCGATGATACGACTGCAAAAATATTCGATTCGCTTGAACCGCGTCCTTACTCATCGCGAGAGTTACTGTGGCACTTCGGAAAATATCTCGAAGATAACGGCGGACCAAAAGTTGATGACAGTGTAATCTGGGCAGCTTACAAGAATAATGTTCCGATCTTCGTGCCGGCATTTTCAGACTGCTCAGCCGGATTTGGAATTGTAATGCACCAGCATAATAATCCGGATAAACATCTTTCATTCGATTCCGGAAAAGATTTTTATGAGCTGACACAGATTAAACTAAACAACAAGGAGACCGGAATTTTTATGATTGGCGGCGGCGTACCTAAAAACTTTACACAGGATATTGTTGTAGCAGCAGACATTCTTCAGGAAGATGCACCGATGCATAAGTATGCTGTTCAGGTTACTGTTGCAGACGTCCGCGATGGAGCGCTTTCAAGTTCTACTCTTAAAGAAGCCAGCTCTTGGGGCAAAGTTGAAACTACTTATGAACAAATGGTCTATTCCGAAGCTACGTTAGCAATGCCGTTGATTGCAGGTTATGCCTATCATAAAGGTGTTTGGAAGAGTAGAAAGAAAAAAGAATTACAGAAATTGTTTTTGAAAGAATCGGTTGGAATTAAGTAAATACTGCTTTTCAACCTCGAAGGACACAACCTTCGAGGTTGAAAAAATCACTTACTTATGACATTTGTCCTTATTTCATCAAAACCATCTTCTTGGTTTGTGTAAAGTTATCCGCAGAAATTGTATAGAAGTAAATTCCACTTGCAACCCTTCTGCCGGAATTATCCGTTGAGTTCCAGTAAATGTTATGCTTGCCGGCAAATCTTTCTTCATCAATCAATGTTCTTACTTCGTTACCAAGCACGTCATAAATTTTTATTTTAACACTACCCGGTTTTGGCAAACTGAAACTGATAACCGTCTCCGGATTAAATGGATTGGGATAGTTCTGATGCAATTCGAAAACAGCGGGTATGGATTTTTCGTCATCATTTTCATCGATAGCAGTTGTAACACCTTTTAGCTCTGCAGCGCCAAATTGTAATGCATTTTCGTACTCCGGGTCATAGCTGGAATGCCCAACTGTACCTCGGAGTACGTCAATCGCATAAACATTCAGATAACTACATCGTATTCGCAAAGCTGCATGCATTACTTCCATTAACGTGCCTGTAGTACCGCCGGTAGCTGCGACCATCTCGAAAAATAATTTCGTTTGGGCTGCCCAATTCAAGAATGCAGATTTGCTTTCCGAGCTGGTGAGATAGCTGCTGCCTTTCAATCCGTTCTGTCCGACGTAGAATTTACGCTTAGCGGCATAATTTCCGAAATCAATTAAACGATTTGGGCCATCTGGCATGCCGCCGCGATTCAATGTGACCAGCAAAGGCAATTGCCCAAAAATTGAAGCGCTCGAATCTATGTAACTTTGCACGGTCGTTATCCATAGACTGTCCTCAAACACTCGCCCGTCGCTGGATGTAGCGCTGCGAAACCTTTGACGAAAATCGGGATCGATTTGATCAATAGTGCCGAAACGGTACGGATTAGTCTCCGCTCCAGGCGTTACGTCAAGAAACAGAATCGTCGTATCCGCGTCGAACTTTCTAGCCGCTTCTTTCATAAATCGAACAGCATAGCGTTTATAGATGGGATCCCAAATCAAAGGAATTTCTGTACGACTCGCGGAATGAAAGGCAAACTTAGCACCGCGATTCCACACCCATTGCGGTGTGGGTGTTTTAGCCGAAGGATCAGGCCAATAGCCGCTGCTCGACCACATGAAACGCAGCGCTATCTTTTTGCCGGCATTGAGCCACGGCTGCATTTGCGCCTCGAGAGATTCCCATGCGTACACACTATCGCTCGTCTCAACTTCGCTCCAATAAATTTGGAATAGCGCACCAATAATATGCGGATTAGACACTGCAGCAACGTTATCTTTATAAAGATAACTCGCATAAAACAGAATACCGGATTTTGGGTTACGAGATGAGATAACGACAGTGCCATCTGTTTTGCCGGTGGTTCCGCTTTGCGGTGAAAGGATTTTGACATTCAAAGCTTGCTGTGCAAAGACTGCTAAGTTGAACAGAAAAAAACTAATAAACATTTTTAGCATTTTCATATCAAGCTTCTCCTTGAAAAATTTATCCGATTGATTTACTCTTTAGATTTTATCGTATTAGAACGGCTTTGCGCACTTGAGAAAATTTCCCGGCAGTTAATTGATAAAAGTAAACGCCGGAAGGAAGTGTAGAACGTAGAGTGTAGAACGTAGAACTGTATTTCCCAGGTCTTTTGTATTCATCTACAAGGGTAGCAACTTCTCTTCCTAAAGCATCATAAACTTTCAACGTAACTTTTATCATCTCAGCTTTCTCGTTTGATGGTATTTCATACTCTATCGTTGTTTCTGGATTAAACGGATTTGGATAATTCTGCTCAAGCGCGAAACGAGTAGGAAGCGCCCCATTGGTTTCAGAGTACACCGAAGTCGTGGTCTCGGCGAAAACCAAAAGTGTAGTTGGACTGCTGAGAGTAATCGGACCGAGCCCGATTTTATCGGCTGTCCGCTTTATCAACGATTGAGAGAGCGGCACACCATTGGCATGAACCGTTACGTTGGTGAGCGAGGAAAAAGCTCCACTCAACACAAGTGTAGGATTAAGTGTTTCTCCTCCAGACTCCAATGCGGGATCGAAGATTGGCTCGACTAACCTTTTAAGCGTTAAGGTGAGCGGCTTGGCTTTGCTAATTGTTAACGCGGCACGTGCGAGATCAAAAGTTACCGTATCGGCACGGCTCAGCTCGATTTCCAGCGCATTGGTTTCTGGCTTGCGCGTTGTACGAATTGCGCCGGGTTTGTTCGTCCACGGTGTAGTGATATCAAGCTCCAACCAATACGCTTTGCGATGCTTATCTGTGTAAGATTTATAAACAACAGTCTTTGGATTATTAACACGTGTACGGCGGCTTAAAAATTCCATCATACCGATCAACTTGCCAGGATTTTGCGGATCAACTACACCGCTGATGCCGGAGGCAGGCGTTGTGCCCGTAACCCATTTGCTGTCAACCTGATGTGGAACCGGTGTAAACATGAATGCCCAGTCGTAGCCATCCGGATGACGTGAGCGCAGCTCCGATAAAGTTGGCGTATGACCAAAGCAGAGATTCGTGCTGCCGTGACATCCGTTCCACGAAGTATCCATCAGCATGTGCGCACCGTGCAAATAAATTCCCGAAGCGGCAATGTTATTTGCAACCCCATCCTGCGTGCCGTGCCCATGATAGACCGGCAGATTGTAAGCATTCTCCACTAGAAAGCGTCCGCTGGTAATCGTGTACATTGTATTGACGAACGGGCTGTCACCCGGCTTGCCCCCTGTCATACCTTCTTTGCAAGCAGCGGGTTCGGGACGGCGTACAAAAATTTCATACATATCGGATGCTGGACCAAGCGGTGCGATTGCAGCAAAGAGATCTGGATTTTTCAGCCCGATGATGTAAGTTCCGCGCCCGCCCATCGAAAAGCCGGAAAGGTAAATTCGATCTTCATCTATCGGAAAGTTCGCCTTTGCCCACGTGATAGCGTCGAGAATGTCGCGCTCGCCGGGTCCAACATCGGGATTTGGATTATCAACATACGCAGCTGAGGTTTGCCACGAGCATCCTTTAAAGGCGAGTTTCCATCTTCGTCCATCTGGCGCAAGCGCTATCCATCCGCGGCTGTCAAACTCCGGCGTCATCGCCGGATTGAATGTGCCAAGTCCGCCGCCGCCGTGCAAATAAACAAAGAGTGGAACTTTACCGGCTTGCGGGTTGAAATTTTTAGGAACCCAAAGCAATGAGGTGAGCGCCTCGCCGTCAACCGAAGAATGATACGTGATGCTCTGCGAACCGGGCGGTGGTGCTGAAACGGTTACACTGATACTGTCAAAAGCAATGGAACCGGAACCATTCTCGGCTCGCGCAATGAATTTACGAGAGCCGCTGGAGAGCGAACCGGGTTCAAACACTACGTCCCACGGATTCAAACCGTTGGCTTTTTCAAAAGTGCTATGATCGACAGAAAGCGATACGGCGGTCGCACCGGTACTGGTTCCAGAGACCGTAACAGTTCCGCTTACAGTCGCACCGTTTTGCGGCGAGGTAATTTTGACAGTCAACGCTTGCTGGGCAAAGACGGCGATGTTGAGCAGAAAAAAACAAACGAACATTTTTAACAATTTCATATAATAATTCTCCATGAAAAGTTTATGCGCTTGAATCACTCTTTAAATATCAGCGTATTAAAATTGCTTTTCGAACTTGATAAAAATTCCCGGCAGTTAATTGATAAAAGTAAACGCCGGAAGGAAGTGTAG
>CAZTDB010000190.1:0-5416 GCA_964612385.1 uncultured Ignavibacteriaceae bacterium | reverse complement strand
AATCTTTATTTACTACATCAATTGCAAAAATTATTGTCTCGTATTTTAGAATATTCTATTGCAAGGTTCGTTGTACAGGAGATTCTTATAGGGAAATTGCTTGCCGGAAATAAAAGCACGCCCGAAGAAAGAGTACATCTTATAAGCTTAATTTTAAATAATGAAAATGTCGGAAAAAATGTTCATGATTTCCTCATCAGGATAATTGAACGTTTGGAAATGAAGTTCGATAATGCATACGCAACTGCAAAAAGGTTTATCCCATTCGCAGAATATCCGTTTGAAGTAGTTATGCCTCGCTTGGAAGTTTTCAGGCTTTATGAATCTATAAAAGGTATTCTCAATTCGATTGGAAACAATTTATTTCCAAAAATTGAAATTAAAATTCCAGATGTTAGCGAAATTGATAATATCAGTATTGTTAGATTAAGAGAACTGCGTAAAATTCTTCTTAATAAAATTCACAAATTTCAAAAGGAAAGTGAAAATCGAGAATTTTTACGGCATCTCTATAGGCAATTAAATAGGGTCATTCAGCTTCTCGATTTAACCGGCAAAGAAAAAAATGATATCGAAGAGGCGCAAAGAAAATTTAAAATTGAAGATGAGCATAAGCGCATACATCTGTCTAATAAATTTATTTTAAAGCCTGACGACGGTGCATTTGAATTATTCCCCTTGATCGGATGGAAAGCGGCAAATCTTGCCGAACTTGAGAAGCTCGGCGGAAAAAATTTAGTACCTCCTTGGTTTGTTATTTCAGATTTTGCTTTTCGAGTAACGCTCGAAAGCCCTATCAAAAATAGTCTGTTAGTTGCCGGCAAAGCCATTTCAAAAGATACATCATTAAAGGAGGCGATAGATTGTATAATAGCAACTCCCGATATATCCAACAATGAGAAATCATTGTATATTAAAAATTTATGGAATCAGGTAAGTATTCCTGCCGAATTAAGATCTGAGATAATTGAAGCATACAGAAAATTAGAAAATGATTTTCAAAAAGAAGTTACAAGCAAAAAAAATGATTTGAAGTTTTTTATGGCGGTTCGATCTTCATCCTGCGAAGAGGACGCTGAAATTGCCGCAAGAGCCGGTGAGTTTGAAACTTTTTTATTTATAAATGGCGAGGAACTTTTAACTGATTATTTAAAGCGAACGTGGAGTAGTCTGTGGACTGAACGCGCAATTCATAATCGTGCCGCATTTGGTTACCAGAATACACATCCAGGCGGTGGAGTTATTATTCAACGGATTATTCATTCGCGCGTCTCCGGTGTAATGCAAACCATCAATGCGGCAAAGAATGATTTGAACGAAATTGTAATTAATGCTGGACTTGGATTAGGTGAAGGCGTTGTTTCAGGTAGGGTAGCTGCCGATCAAATTATTGTATTAAAAGAAAGAAATTTTGAAAAGGGTCATTTGAATTTTAATTATATCACAGCCGACAAAATGTATAACGTTGTATACAACAGTAGAGCAGGTTTCGGAACGGTCCTGATGCCAACCCTTTACCATCAAAGATTTCGTCCATCGATTGAATATGTTGAACTTTATGAACTCGTTTCTATTGCATCCCGTTTAGAAGCTGCCTATGGTTATCCGCTTGATATTGAATTCGGAATAGAAGGAACCAAACTATGGATTTTGCAAGTGAGACCTGTTGCAGTTTTTTTACCGGCATTCAATGAAACACTAAAATATTTCCCGCTTACGGGTAAAGCTTAAAATTATAGGGAGAAATTAAAATGATTAAAAGTGAGGACTCCTTAAAGTATCATTCAGAAGACCGACCGGGTAAAATTGAAATTCATCTCACCAAACCTTGTCTTACCCCGAGAGAAATGCGGCTTTGTTATCTACCGGGTGCATCTTTTCCGTCTTCAGAAATAATTAAAGAAAAGACTAACGTATTTCGATACACCTCAAAAGGAAATCTTGTTGGGGTTATTACAAACGGCTCTGCCGTACCGGGTTTAGGCGATGTTGGCCCGCTTGCCGCAAAGCCGATGCAAGAAGGAATATCGAGCATATTCAAACGCCTTGCAGATATTGACGTATTCGATTTAGAGCTTGATACGCAAAATCCCGAACAGTTTATACAGACCGTAAAAATGCTTGAACCAACATTTGGCGGAATAAATCTTAAAGATATAAAAGCTCCGGAGGGATTAAAAATTTATGAACGACTTAATGAATGCCTAAACATACCTGTACTGCATGAAAATCTGTATAGCACAGCCGTTGTAGCTTCTGCCGCTTTAATTAACGCTCTCGATTTAGCTGACAAAAAAATAGCAGATGTTCGTGTAGTACTTTGCGGTGCCGGCACTGTCGGAATAGGCTGTGCTAGATTATTAATTCGATTAGGAGTTAAACCTGATAATCTTTTGATTTATGATATAAACGGATTGCTTCATAATGACCGGGATGATTTATCAGAGTTTCAACGCCCGTTTGCAATCAATAATTCTGCATTTACACTTGAAAAAGGAATTGAAGGAGCGGATGTTTTTATTGGCGCATCTACAGGTGGTATTTTAAAACTTGAAATGATTCGTTCAATGAATCGTTTCCCAATAGTTTTTGCTTTAGCTACCCCCGAACCTGAAATTGATTATCAATCTGCCAAAGGAAGCAGACAGGATGTAATAGTTGCAACAAGCTCAGGGAGATACCCAAATTCAATTTTAGATTTGTTGAGCTTCCCATATATTTTCCGCGGTGCACTAGATGTTCAGGCAACGTGTATAACAGAAGCAATGATGATTTCTGCTGCGAGGGCTTTAGCGGATCTTGCGCGCGATGAAGTAATTGAAGAAGTAGAAAAAGCTTACGGTTATGAACACTTTAGCTTTGGACCCGAGTATTTACTGCCCAAACCTATTGATCCGAGAATTTTAGTTCGTGAATCAACCGCCGTAGCATTGCAGGCAATTGAAGAAAATATTGCTAAATGTAAAATTAAAAACGAAGATTACCAGGAAAGCTTAACAATCAGGTTAGGCACAGGCAGAGAGACAATGCGAGGGCTAATCTTAAGAGCTAGAAAAGAAAATTTTCGTGTAGTTTTTTCAGAAGGAACAAGCGAAACCATTTTACGTTCGTGCAGCGTTCTTATTGATGAAGGCATTGCTAAACCTATCCTTATCGGTTCCAAGGATGAAATAGGAAAGAAAATTGAGAAGCTTGGTATAGAACTGAGCGGAGTTGAAATAATAAACACTAATCATAGTTTACGATTTAATTTTTATGTGGATGAATATTTTCGGATGCGACATCGCCGCGGCGTGTTCCACGCTGCTGCAGTTGATAGAATTCACCAAAGAGATTATTATGCAGCCATGATGGTTCACTGCGGAGATGCAGATATGATGATTGCCGGATTTTCAACTCATTACGCAGATACACTGCGTACCTTGCTTGAGGTAATCGGACCTGAAAAAGGTGTTGAGCGTGTTTCAAGCCATTATCTTGTACTCCTTCATAAAGATGTTGTATTATTAGCCGATTGTGCGGTTAATATTGATCCCACACCAGAACAGCTCGCTGAGATTGCACTACTTACTGCACGCTCAAGCCGTTCTCTTGGAATTGAGCCTGTTGCAGCTATGCTGTCGTACTCTAATTTTGGGAGTGTTGATCATATCACCGTTAAAAAAGTTCGTAAAGCAGTCGAAATTGTAAAAGCAAAAGCACCGGATTTAATAATTGATGGCGAAATGCAGCTTGCTACGGCAAGAGATGAAAAAATAAGAAAAGATTATTTCTCTTTTACAAATCTGAAGACCGATGCAAATAATTTAATCTTTCCCGATTTGCAGTCTGCTAATATAACTTTGCAGTCCCTGCAATATATGGGAGATGCAGTTACAATTGGCCCAATTTTAATGGGAACGAGGCTGCCGGCTCACTTACTTCAATACGGCGCATCTGTTGAAGAAGTAGTTAATTTAACTACGGTAGCTGTTGTTGAAGCTGCAGAGTTGAAGAAAATAAAGTAATGAATTTCAAGAACGCATTAAGAGATGGTTGTTTCGATTACAACAAAATATTTGCTAACATAAAGAACGTAATGATAGGCATCCCAACCGAAGGTTTTTTTCGAAAAGAATTCAAATCAAGTTAACGGATCTTTACAACTTTGTAAGGCTTGACTTGTTGCATAGTTTGAAGAAAAAGCCAAAATGACTATAATTTGTAACGCAATTCCGTTTGTAGCAAAAAATGTCTTCACATACTTTTCATTATATTATTAAAATCTTCCTTTGATATCCCTAAATTTTTCAATGTGGTATGAATATGTAAAATTGGTACATCGTCGAACTTATTATCAAGAGTAACAGGTCTAAGAAGAGGTTTCTTTGGATTATTCCATATCTCGTGCGTACCTTTTGTACGGATTTATTCTAATCCGGTATGCAGCAAAAATTCGCGGTATTTAGCGAAGGGAATAGATTTAATACCCATTATTAAACGGAAAATTTTAAATCTTGTCGAATAACCGATTCACCGGATTTGAATACATCGAATAGCTCTGTTGTATTTAAATGAGGAGGTTCATAAAAAGGATGGGGAACCTGCATTAATCTCCAGCCATACTTAAGTAAGTATTTTTCTAACGTCCCCTGCTTTTGAGCTTCTTCAAGAAAAATATTTACTTCTTCTCTGAATGATTTTATGGCATATTCCTCAGAGTCTCCATAAGAAGAAAGTTCAAGAGCGGGGCAGTAGGCAACAAAATAATCATCTTCTTTTACAATTAAGACTTCAACTTCAACGGTTAGTTCTTTTTGATTATGTATTATTTGGTTAGACATTATTTTATTTGCATTAATGATAATATGTTAGAACGAGTCAACCATTAGAATATCATTAACTCATTTACTTTGCTGCTTAACATTAGTGAATTTCAATTTTAAACTCAAGATATTAGTAGATAAGTTTTAACGAAGAAGAGCTAAAAATATTCCTGCTGCAACTGCAGAACCAATTACCCCTGCAACATTAGGTCCCATTGCTGCCATAATCGGATTTACTTTTCCATCTGTATTTTGAGATACAAAATCCTGAACGACTCTTGCAGCCATCGGAACTGCAGAAACACCTGCGGCACCAATACATGGATTGATTTTATTTTTTTCGGCAAGAAATAGATTCATAAATTTAGCAAGAGCTATTCCGCCGGCGGTACTGAATATAAATGCGACGGCACCTAATCCGAAAATCATTAATGTTTGAGGATTTAAGAACCTCTCCCCTTCCATTGTAGCACCGACAGCAATTCCTAAGAATATTGTAACAATATCAATCATAGCTCCGCCTGCGGTTTTCTTCAATCTATCGGTAACACCGCTTTCTCTTATAAGATTTCCGAACATGAGCATTCCAATCAACGGAGCGCTTGAAGGTA
>CAZTDB010000189.1:0-5438 GCA_964612385.1 uncultured Ignavibacteriaceae bacterium | reverse complement strand
TTGATGATTTTCCAACACCGGACTGTCCCCACAAAATATTTTTTTTGCCAATTAATGTTTCTTTCAAGGCAGCAAGACCGCAATTTGATATTATGCTTGTTACAAATACCGGATAATCCAAACTTTTATAAATATCAACCCAGCTTGTAATTTCATCTCTATCGTCCAAGTCAGCTTTGTTAACAACTATGATGCAGTTTAGGTGAGAACTTTCACCTGCAACAAGCAGCCGGTCAATTACCTTATTATTAAATTCCGGTTCGTGAATGCTCGATACAATTACAAGGCTGTCAATGTTAGCAGAAATAATTTGCTCTAATCTTTCCCCGCGATAGCTGGCGCCTCTAATGCGGGGTGCTTTTCTGGAAAGATAATTTTTGCGCGGGTGAATTTTGGTAATAACACCGGTATTATTATCAGATAACTTAATTTCCACTTCATCGCCAACCACTGCGATATCGGTATGATAAAGTTTGTCTTTCTTAAGTAAAAAATCTTTTTTGAATTTACCGGGCAGCGAGCATCGTAAAGTTTTAGCTTCTTGCGGTATAAGAACGTAATAGTCTTTGCTTTCAATTCTTGTAATGAAGCCTGTTATAATTCCTCCTAATTGATTAAAAATTACGTGCTAAAATAGGTTTTAAGCTGAAAGGATTCAAACAGAAAAGTTTTTGTGAGAGGTTCATTCAAATTTATAAGATTTGGTAACCCAAAATTCATTCGATTCTAGATGAAGTTTTTCCCAGCGGGTGCTGTACGCTGCTTCCAATACTTTCTGCAAACAATCTTCGCTGTTAATTGTATTGGCTAATATTTTATGATCAGTAACATTTCCACTATTGTTTATTTTCAGTGATAGAGTAATATTCCCTTCAGCATTTGAAGATACTTTTTGGGGCAGCACTTCAAGAAGTTGTCGCGGCGGAGCGAATGTAATGCTGCCAGCTAATTCCGATTTATCTGCCTTTCCTTGTTCGTCTTCTGATATTGATTTGCCATGAGAAAGATTTACGATGCTAATCTCTTCAGGTTCGATTTCTTCTGTAATATCAGACAAAATTATTTCGGGCGTCTCCGGTCGTTTACGTCCAAATGCTTTCGAGGGATTCTCTTGCACAGTGTACGGCACAAACTCTAAAACAATGTTTTCATCCGTCATTTTTATCTGAATTTTTTTCTGGTCTATCCGTGGAAAATAAATCGTGACCAAAATGATAAGAAGTAAACTTAAGGCAAGTGATAGAAGCCAATTTCTTCTATAATAATATTTATCAATATTTTTCTTGATTCGTAACATTTACAGTTCTTTTATTTAATCAACTCTAAATTAATTGAATTTGATACTGTTTGCCCCGTCTGTTCATCGGTGATATTTATGCTTAAAAGATAATTTCCCGGTTCATATCGGCTCATGTCTAATTCAAAATAAATTTGCGGATGCCTTGAAGTCGATTGAATCTCGCTTGAAACAGTTATTTTCTCGCTGGATTTACTTGCTCCAAATATGTTTAGAAAATTTTGAGCGATACTTGCAAGAGTTACTTTACTTTCAGCCTCATCCAGCCTTTGAAGAATTAAATCCTGCTTAAAATGAGTTAAGTTTTGCCTGTCGAATTTTAAATTATATACTTCGTAATAAATTACAGCATTTTCGGTTATACGATTTATCCGGAAAGGTTTAGGATGAATCAATAAATCTTTTCGTTTAATTGATGCCGTCTCTTCGGGAGAGGAACTTATCGAGTCGGCAAGGACTATATCGCTCATGCTTAACGAACTTCCCGAAAAATCCTTTATTTTGATTTTACCGCGGTTTACGGCGACAGCTTTATCTCTCTCCCTTATAATTTCTAATGAAATATTTCCGGTGTGGGGTATAAGTTTCAAATATGATACACTCATCAGAACATTTTTGCCGGAAATATCTGTAAGGTTTTTCTTTATTCTCAGATTGCTTACGTGTGTACGCTTTTCATAAATCGGCTGAAAGTGATTACCGAAATAAAAAATTCCGAGTTGGTGATTATAATACTCAATGGCATCATCTTTATTTTCTTGTAAAAGTGAGTAAATGAAGTACGTATCCGTTAATCTCGCATCCTTGTTGTCTAAATTTTTAAATTGAACTAAATATGACGGTGCATCAATTACCTTTCCTTCAAATTTAGGTTTGTAATCTTCATGCTTTTCTTTTCTATATGTTTGAATGAACTCATAAGTGTTCCCTTCGAACTGAGAGACAAAGCCTATAGAAGAAGGATAACTAAATGAATATTCACCCGATGAGTATGGATCAATGAAACCCAATACTTTGTCATCATAATACCAGATTTCTGTTTTTACATTTAATTGAACTCCATGTCCGGCAAAATCCAAATCGGGTCTTAGTCTAATACGTGTTTTAGGCAAACCGTACCTTAACAAAGTTTCACCGCGGTCAGATAACCATCCCGGCTTTTCTGAAGACTTTCTTCCAAACCTAAGATTTGCTTGTGTAAGCCGTGAATAATGCTCTAATAGCCTTTCATTATATTCTGTTAGGTACAGGGGATCATTTATTCTCCAGTAATCGCTAAAAACTTCTCTCATTTCGCCTGTTGAAAGATTTTCATAATGTTCGCCAATGACTGGCTGTAAAAGCACTTTAACCGAATTGAATTTAAAGTCGGCTCTTTCATCTGTGGTCATTAACATCATTGCATTTTGGTAAACCGTATAAGATTTTTTCATCATGGAAGTTTTATAATAGAGCATGCCGAGCAGCAAAGGCACTCTATAATCATCTGAAGAATTAACTGTTAGTTTCTCGGCAAATTTAATTGCGGTTCGTGGGTCATCGTTTTCATCGTACATCAAAGCAAGTCTAAAGTTAGCTTCGAAATTTTCCGGATCGTAATGAAGAGCAGATTTGTAATAATGCAGCGATTCCTGAAAATCTTCCTGTGCATATTCTTCGAGGTTGAATGATATCCCGCCGTCTACTTTATTTTTTGAATTATGATATTCACTGAATTCTCTGTCTTTAAGTTTTGCAAGCCCTAACCATGCATCCACGACACTGCTATCGATTTTAAGAATTCGTTTGTACTCGCTTGCGGCGCTAAATGCAAAAGATTCTTCAAGCAGCTTTGCAAGAGTGAGGCGGTATTCAATATTTTGCGGTTCAATTGAAATAGCCTTACGAAGCAAGTCTCTTGCGATCTTACGGCTGTTTACAGTATTTGCTTCTATCTTCTCGAGCGCTGAGATATATAGTTTTTCTGCTTTCGAGAGATCAATCAAGTTTCCATCATTCAGAGTAAAAATTAAAGAATTATTGGCGATGATTTGATTTATCGTTTCATTCCAATAGTTTGAAGGATAGCAAAATTGAAGAGGAATAATGAAACAAAATAAAGTTATAAGCAGAAAACTTGAAGAATCTTTACATATTATTATATTGAATAACCTTTGCATACAGATAAATTAATAAAAAAACATTTATTTATCTGCACACAAAGTAAGATTAGAATCGGTAGGTTACGCCAAGTATAAGATGATTAACTGTAGTATCCTGATAAGTTCTTGATACATCGACGCCGTAATTATCCCCAAAATCTCTCCACCATCCGTGTGCAAATCCGAGATCAATACCTATTGTTTCTTCTGTAAGGAAACCTATGCCAGCAGTAACGTATTTCTTATCGTATTCGGATGGGTCATCTTTGTATGCGGAAGGCTGGAGGAAAAAACCGCCTCTTAGTCTTACGTCAATGATCGGAATTGTGTATTCAAGTCCAACATTTAGATTTAATGTTGGTCTGAGTAAATCCTTAATATCCTTGTTGATTCCTGCAATATACTGTGAACTTATGGCTTTAGGATTTTCAAACTTAAGTTGGGTATAATCTGTAAAGGCAGCTTCACCGCTGATTATAAATCCTTTATAGTTTACAGAAAAACCGCCGCCTAAAGAAAATGGGGTGATAATATCATATTCTACCGCATCTGAATATTTATCGCGGTCCAATCTATAAACCTGTCCTGTTCCGAATTCGCTGCTAGCATCAACCATAAATTTTTCTTTTACATAAAACGATTTTGGAAATTGGATAGTAGCTCCGAATCGCGCAAAGTTACTAATCTGGTAAATAAGTCCGATTTTAGCATTCCAACCCGATAGGTCCCAATTCAACAGATTATTTAAATAGAAAGTTCTGAAATCAACTGTTTGCGGTTCACCTGCGGCAGTTTCGCCTTGATAAATATTTTGTGTATCATCTTCATAGTAGTCTCTGTTTCTCTCAAAACTTCCTGAAATAACACTTAGGTTTACACCGAAGAATAAATTTCTCGCAATTTCCAAAGCTCCGGAAAAAGTCCAATTATTTACTGAACCTGAGGAAAGCACATCTCCGCTCTGGTGCAATCTTCCATTAATGGGAGTTTTATTATCGTTATCTGTAAGATAAAGATCGTACGGAACATCGGTTGACAATAGATCCTGAATCATTGAATTTGACCCATTGTTGAAACCGCTGAATTTTAATGCATGGGTAAAATCTTTGGAAGTATGATAGCTCAAACCAAAGACAAGGCTTCCTCTGATTGTAGGGAAGGGAAAAGCAAAGCTAAGTCTATCTAATCTAGTTGAGCTGTTAGAATAAGTCGAAACGTCTCTCATGAACGTTGTACTGTTATTGAAGTTGTTGTAATTAAGCCCGCCGGAAATTTCAAGCCTTTTAATTAAACCAAAACCTGCTGGATTAAAGTAAGCTGCTGATGCATCATCGCTCAAAGCTATGTAACTATTGCCCATTCCCAAAGCTCTTGCGCTGGATCCCAAACCAGCTAATCCCAGTCTTAAAGCATCGTTAACATTTTGTGCATTAACAGTCGAATAAACTAAAATAGAGAATAAGATAGATAAACCGATAGAATATTTTGCAAGTTTCAATTTGATCATTTTCTGCCGCCTCCTGAATTTCTGGTGCCATCATTATTGCGTATTTTGTTATCCGAACTGCCTGAACTGCTTCGATTATCAGTATTAGAGCTTGATGAAGAACCACTGCTTGTTGTACCAGATTCATTGGTACTGCTCGGTCTTTTTTCAGTACTGGATTGGTTATCTGCCGCACTGCCGGTGTTAGAACTTCGTGTGGGTCTATCAACTTGCGGTATCTCAACACTTCTTCCCGCTGTTCCTCTGTCTCCCGACGAATTTCGTATTGCTTCAACATTACTATTTTCATCTCGATTCGGGCTTTCTGTGTTTCTGTAAACTGCCGGCGGCGGGGTTATTGCCAGCCACCAGGGATAATCATAATAGTACGAATAGGTACCGTAATAGTAATCATTGGCATAATATCCGTCGTAAGAATAGTCTCGCGGGAATTCCTTTTCGGGGCTCCAAATTATGGTATAACATCCCGGAGATGCTATCAACAAGATTAAGA
>CAZTDB010000188.1:0-5441 GCA_964612385.1 uncultured Ignavibacteriaceae bacterium | reverse complement strand
AATCCGGAATTCTTTCGGGTTTTTATAACCCGTTCATTCTTGACTATCGAAGGTAGGTTTCGGAATGCTTAGTCAGTTATGGTTAAAAGATGATAAACAAAAGGAATTTTGTTAAGTTTAAATTGAAATAATCATTTGTATTTTCTTGCACGAGAAAAAATATTAAAAATAATAGCGTTACCCAGAAATTACTAGAAAAGCTAAGCTTAACTTTCAGCGATTTTAAAGGTTTATATCATTACGGAAGCCGTGCTGCTAATACAAACAGCGCTGAAAGTGATTATGACTACATTTTAATTTTTGAAAATACCGGATATGAAAAGGAACTCGAAGTAGCCGGAATAATTTCTTTAGTGGAATACGAGGAAGATGCAGCAATTGACTACAAAATATTTACAACAAAAGGTTCCAGGATTATGGAATATATCCGGAAAGAAGTAAATCCTGTTTTATAAGCAACGCAGCCGATAACGGAATATATTATGGGAGAATATAATAAAGTCCTTATCAGAAACTGCCTGACAAAATCCCTTGAAGCATTCAGCGATGCAAAATTTAATTTTGAAAACAACAGGTTTAAATAGCGCTTAATAGAATTTATTATTTTATTTTTTATTCGGTTATGGCATTGGGTTATGAAGAAAATGTTGTTACATCAAAGCATAAACATTAATGGGATGGTTTAATAAAACTTATATCCACGACAAAAAAATTTTTGATGAAAGATTAATGAACATATATCAGAAGTCTTTTAACAACAGACCAGAAGCAGATTATGAAGTAGCTGATATAAGTAATTTTTCAGGGGATGAAATTATACTAGTGTTAAATGATGTTGAATATTTTAACAATGAAATCAAGAAATATCTGGATAAATTTAATTAAGATTCTCTTTCAACATTTTGGAGCAGCACCATTTGCAATTGGCATTGTTAAAGTTAACGATTGAGTAAAAGTAACAACACAAATTGCCGATATGAACTTTAATAATTTGAAGATCGGGCAAAAGCCAAAATTAGTTTTCAGAAAGATACGAGATGAAGGAAAATCGGGGCTGCACGCGTCTCATTATGGATTACCTTGCTAATTAAAGTCCGATAATTTATTTTCCATCAGTTTAATTAGATTGGAATAAAAATGTTGAATTTCAAAATAGTATTAGAAAAAGATGAAGATGGATGGATCGTAGCTACCTGTCCATCATTGCCTGGTTGTATTTCACAGGGTAAAACTGAAAAACAAGCATTAAAGAATATGAAAGAAGCAATCGAGTTACACCTCAAATCCCTGGCAGAGGATGGAATACCAATTCAGTCAAAAAGGAGTACTAAAAAAGAAGTAACTCTCTCTGTTGCGGTATGACAAAACTTCCTGTAGTATCTGGCAAACAGGTAATTAAGGTTCTACAAAAAATCGGTTACTATATACGGGATCAAAAAGGTAGCCACATTCACTTGCGTCATCCTATTAAAATTCCACTCACAATTCCTAATCATAAAGAAATAGCAAAAGGAACTTTGCGAACAATCCTGAACGATGTTGGATTAACTACTATAGAATTTATTAAATTGCTTAAGTAATATTTTTCTTTTCATTTATGAGGCGTATCTAAGAAGGACTTATTAGGAAATTTTGTGTTCAAATATTCTTAATAATCGAAACATTTCCTTGATGAAAATGCCTTTTTAGAGAAGACTCATGAGTTTTTTGGAACAACCCCTTTTGCAGCTTGCCTGCTGTAAGCAGGTTGGAATAGTTGAACTGTCCGAAGGACTCCTTTAGGAGAACGACGGAGTAAAAGTAACTACTTAAATCGCCGATGCAAGCTTTGACCAACTGAAGATTGGTCAAAAGGTAAAACTGGTTGCCCGGGAATACAGGACGAAGGAAAATCCGGTTTGCATTGTTACGGGTATAAGGCAGTGCCGGTTTAAGTACCGGTAGAACTTTTGAAACATGTTATCTAATTAGCTAACTTTGATTTGAAATAAAAATATAATGAATGAAAAATTTATTCGGGAGATATTTTATTACAAGGACTATTACCTCGACTTCTTCAAAACATTTAAGCCAAAAGTCCAGAAAAAATTCAACTGGATTTTACAGTTAATAACAACCCTTGAAAGCGTAACCGAAAAATATTTCAAGCACACCACAGGTTCTACGTGACTTTTTAAGATTAGATTTTACATAATATCATTGCCGTCGAAAACGTGAAAAACGTTAACGAAAATATCCATTCCAAGCTAAGTAGATATGAAAAAAAGCATAAGAATTCCTAAAATTAATAGTATAAATAACTTACCTTACGCAAAAAAAATTGAACTCTAAAATGAGTCCTTTGGAAAGGACTCTTCGAGAGTTTTTCATATTTTCGATAAAGTTTGCGTAACGTGAGTAAATAATTCTAACCGGTAAATGCTATATTTGTCGTAATAAAAATATTTTTTATGATTCAGAAAAATCAAATATTACAATTCATAAAAGAAAATGAAACCATGTTTCGTAGGAAATATCATATTATTAAGATTGGATTGTTTGGCTCATATTCCAGAGACGAGCAAGATGAAATGAGTGATATAGACTTGCTTATTGAATTTGAACCCCGGACACAAGATATTTTCAAAATTAAAAATGAAATTAGGGAGTTGTTTCGTCAAAAATTTAATATAAACGTTGATATTTGCAGAGAGAAATATGTAAAGCCTATTTTCAGAGAACAGATCTTACATGAGACAACTTATGCCTATCAAACAAAAAGATAAAAACTGTTTACAAAATATATTAGATTCTATCAATAAGATTGATAGCTACACTGAACTTTTTCAAAATGCGGATGAACTTTATGGTGATAATAAAAGCTTTGATGCCGTACTAATGAACTTTATTGTCATAGGTGAAATGGTAGTTAAATTATCAGATGAGTTCAAACAAAATAATTCGAGTGTGGATTGGTCTAGTATCAAAGGATTTAGAAATTTTATCGCACATCAGTATTTTGGAATAGATGCAGAGGAAGTTTGGGGAATAATTCATACCGAACTTCCAAAACTTAAAAGAGAATTAGAAAAAGTACTCTGAATATCCAACCGAATTGATTAATAATTATAGTTGTTGAAAGAATTAATGAAAAGCAAAATTCGAATAGCATCCGGGCAGGGTTTTTGGGGTGACTTAATTGATGCACCATATCGTCAAGTAACAAAAGGAGATATTGATTATCTTGTAATGGATTACCTTGCTGAGGTTACTATGTCAATTCTTCAAAAGCAGAAGAATAGAAATCCTAATCTTGGTTATGCTGTTGACTTGATTGATGTGATGAAAAGAGTTCTTCCAATCACCTCAAAAAAAGGGATTAAAGTAATTACGAACGGAGGAGGTGTAAATCCAATTGCTTGTGCTGATGCGATACTTGAAGCAGCGATGAATCTTGATATTCAAAAACTTGATATTGCAGTCGTCCTTGGAGACGATATTAAAGAGTGCCTCGATGAGATAATTCTAAGGGGATGCGATCTGAAAAATATGGAAACCGGTGAGCCGATAACAAAAGTAAAAGATAAACTTTTAAGTGCTAATGTCTATTTCGGTGCGGCACCGATTGTAGAAGCATTAAAACGCGGAGCCGATATCGTTATTACAGGACGAACAACCGATACCGGATTAACTCTCGCTCCGATGATTTATGAATTCGGCTGGGATATGAAAAATTATGATCTGTTGGCTGCAGGAACTGTTGCGGGACACATCCTTGAGTGCGGTGCTCAGGCAACCGGCGGAAATTTTCTAGGCGATTGGCAGTCCATAAAAAATATGGCTGAGATAGGTTTTCCAATAGCCGAAGCTTATCCAAATGGGGAAGTGATAATCACTAAGCATAAAAACACCGGCGGTATAGTTTCTTTCGATACCGTTGCAGAACAATTAGTTTATGAAATTGGAGATCCTAAAGCATACATAACTCCTGAGTGTGTCGTTGATTTTACAAGGATAAAACTTAAGGAAGTTGGCAAAGACAGAGTAAAAGTATTCAACGTAAAAGGAAAACCCGAGACTGACTTTTACAAGGTTTCCTGTTCTTATCATGATGGTTACAGCGCCACGGGAACGCTAACTTACTCCTGGCCTCAAGCTTTGACAAAAGCAAAAGCTGCAGATAAAATTTTACGAAAGCGACTCAAGAACCTCGGATTAAAATTCGATGAAGTAAGAACTGAATATGTGGGTTACAATGCAACTCATGAAACACTGGCAGTTGCCTTAGAGGAAGATCAAATAAATGAAATAGTCTTGAGATTTTCTGTAAGATCAAAAGACAGGCACGCAGTAAATAGATTTGGGCAAGAGATTGCTCCCTTAGTATTAACAGGTCCACCAAGTGTTACCGGTTTTTCAGGCGGCAGACCTAAACCTAAAGATGTTATTGCTTACTGGCCAGCTCTCATTTCTAAAAATTTAGTTCAGCCAAAAGTGAAAATTCTGGAGTTAAAATGAACAAGATTAGATTAAGGGCTATTGCACACGGACGCAGCGGGGATAAAGGTAATGCCGCTAACGTTGGCATAATTGCCTACGATGATGAAGGTTATCAAATAATTAAAAAACATTTAACTGCCGCCCGTGTTAAAAAACATTTTAATGGTATATGCTTTGGCAAAGTTGAAAGATTTGAGTTACCGAACATTAGAGCATTGAACTTTCTTTTGCACGATACATTGGGCGGAGGCGGAACAGTTTCGTTAAAACACGATGCACAGGGTAAGACACTCGCTTCTGCATTGCTTAGAATGGAAATTGAAGTTGAATGAATGGTATTCTCAACCATATTTTTATTTTTTTTTTGGTTAAGATTTTAATAAAGATATGTTACACAAATAACATAAACACATCCCTTCTTCCCTTCTCCCGCCTTCACTTCGTTTCGGACGGGCAGGTAAGAAGGGATCGACACACCTTTTTTAATTTTGCCAGCAAACAAAACTAAAAAGTGTGCACGATGTTCTGCTAATTCTGAGTTGATTTATACCGCATGATATTACTTAACCGCTCAGAAATCAGAGAATATTAAATTTCCCATTTATAAATTTTTAACTAACTCAATAAATTTTACAAATCAGAAGTCAATTTTTCAATGGACGAAAAGAGCGCATAGAATGGAGATTGCAGATCTCAGATTGTATTAAACTCATATTGATATTCATACTTTTTCTTCTTACGTTTCTCACAGACAAGTAGTTAATTCCGAATCCGACATATTTCATCTTCCTGCTAACTACTTATTTACTAATAAATAAAAGTAGGGAGAGTTATGATCGGAATAAAAATTACTCACTATCACATCCTCGACATACTTGATGGTATATTGGGTTAAGTCATATTGTTACTCTTTAACACCTATTTTTCATAAATTAATTCTTCATTATCCATTTTTCACATTT
>CAZTDB010000187.1:0-5487 GCA_964612385.1 uncultured Ignavibacteriaceae bacterium | reverse complement strand
TTCGAAAGATTGTTCAACAGGATTAGTTCCGCCATAGTAATAAACTAAGCATGGATATTTTTTGTATGGATCAAAGTTAGGCGGATAGTAAATCAAACCATCGATATCCTCGCCACGTGAGTTCTTAAATGTCCATTCTTTCGCTTGACCAAGCTGAACGTAACGATAAGTTTCGTAATTAGGATCGAAAAGCAGTTTTGAATTTTGATTATTAAGATCCAAAAAGTAAAGTCTATCGGGTTCAGCAGCACTGGAACCTTTATAAATTGCAGCAGCTTTATCATCTGCGAAATCGAGGTTTTCCAATACAATAACTTCAAGCTTGATAGGAAGAAACTTTTTACTTTTTAAATCATAACGATAAAGATTCTTGAACGATTTGTCAGTTGTTGAGAAATAAATTATTTGTCCGCTCTTAGACCAATATGCTGATGTTATCGCCGGGTTAAATTCTTTTGAAATGGCTTGAACATCCCCGGTTATTAAATCATATAGATAAGCTTGTCCGTCATAATCATTTGGGATCATACCCTCGGGTAAATTAATTCCTGCTGAACCGAATGCTGATGGACCGCCTATGAATAAAATTTTATTTCCATCCGGGGAAAACCCGGCAGTTGACGACCAAGCAAGCGAAGTAAGAGAATCACATTGCATTGAGGTTAAATCAAGAATAAAAAACGTAGTGAAAGAATAAGGTCTTTCAGTCGGATCATATCGAGCAGTGGAAAGAAGTAATTTTTCACCGTTACTGCTTACAGACTGCAATTGTAAGGAATACTTGCTTCCGGTTAACCGGCTTTTAGCCTTTGAAGGAAAATGAATGCGATAAAGATCGGTTACATGGCGAGCCCAGGGCCATCTGTCATTTAAATCCTGGTGTTTCTTTAGTCCTGTTTTATCTTCTTCCGGTTTCTGAGTAATAGAATATATAATGTATGAACCATCCGGTGACCACGCATATCCGCTTAAATCTTTTATTTCTTCAAGTATTGGCTCAGTTTTTCGGGTAGTTAAATCTACTACCCAAAGACTTTGCTTCTCTTTCGATGAACTTAAAAATGTAAAAGCTTTTCTTTTTGGCACCCACTTTATTGAAGAAATATTCGATAAACCTTTGTAGCTTGTAAACAAACTACCAGTCTTCGTTTCATAAATATCAATCCATGAATCTTTATTTCCGCTTTCATCTTTTATTTGTGAAATGCCCACAGCCGCTAATTCTCCATCCGATGAAATTGCAATACTTCCGATTTTGGGATCCTCAAGTAGATTAGTGATTGATGTAAAATGAATAGGTGAAGTTGATATGTGTAACGATGCATTATTAAATGCCGAATCAATTATGATCGAAGCACCGAAATCCCATTTTATATTTTCATAGGGATTCTTTAGCGTTTTAATTAGAAGAATGTGTTTGCCCGTTTCGAGGTTAATATCCTTGTTAAGAGTTTCAGGTTTACATTCAGCGGTATCGCTGCTGATTTGTGCTGTTTTTTTGGATATGATTTCCTTAGCATCGAGATAAACATTGAATAATTGGCATGAGGAAAATTCTAATTTTACTTTAGTGAATTGTTCAGTTTCAATGTAAGCAGCTAAAAAATAAACCTCAGGGTTGCCAGGTGATTCACCGTTAAAATTTAATTTACCATTCGGTGTATTGATTATTTTCCACTGTTTCGAAGATCGTTCATCCCACCTGAATACGGCATCTTGATTTATCCATCTATCGGTTATATTTATTTGATCATACTCTAATAACTCTTTCAGCGCATTAGATTTGCTTGTGTCTTTTTGCAATACAGGAAATGAAAGTTTGAACGGACCGGCTGCTAACCATTCTTTTATTGGAATTTTGTTTTCTTTTTCACCGGGGAAAGAATTAAAAGAAATTGTAAAAGAAATTAGAAAGACAAGAACGATCTGGAGGTTTTTCATGATTACTCCTGAAATAAGGTTATTATATACACACCCCAAAATACAAACGAAATATGCTATCAATTTCATAGATGAAGCCGGGGAAAAATAACATGGGCGTATATTGTAAAACTTATGAACTCAAGTTATGCAAAGTTTAAAATAATGGAATTTTGTAATACTGGAATAATGTCCAAAGGACTCCTTTGGAGGAAAAATGTCAAAAAACAACATACCTACATTCCATTACTCCTCCGTAGGAGTCCTTTCCAAAGTCCGAAGGATCTTGGGAGAACCCTTCGGGTTGGACAATATTCCAAGCGTTTTGTGTAACATCGGTTATTAATTCATAAGTTCAATTTTCTCAGTTAAATAACCCTGCAAATACTTCATATTTTTATCCGATGTATTTAAATTCTTATTAATAATAAATAATTTTGCTACACTCTCAATATCTTGAAATGCAGATAAATTTTTTAATTGAATAGTTTTCCTCAATTGTTTGTATTTTGTTTCAACAGCATGCTTATTTTTTAAGTCATCTATTATAAAATCTACTTCGGATCCGTCTTTAGTTCTATAGTAATAAATTTTTGCGTATGAAGGAATTTTCCTCATCAACTCAAGAAAAACAAAATTCTCAAAAATTGACCCGGTGTCTTGCCGAATATCAATTCGATTAAAATTAGCGAAAATAACATTTCTTAATCCGATGTCGGTAAAATAGACCTTCCTCATTTTAGAAATTACTTTTCTTTTATTTGTAAAGAATGGTTGAACAAGCTTAATGATAAACATTTGCTCAAGTAAGAAGATATAGTATTCACATTTTCTATACGAAAGCCCGGTTGAATTAGAAAGCTCATTGATGTTAATCATATTTCCAATTTGTGAAGCAAGCATTGTAAGTAACTTGTTAAACCCTACGGAATCTTCATTCTTCACATAGCTGCGGACATCACGTAAAAGATAAGTTTTATAAATATCATCGAGCAATTGAATTTTTGACTGCTCTCCTGTAGTTAATGCTATGCGCGGCATTCCTCCGAAGATTAAATATTCATCGAAAAAGAATTTTATTTTTGGATCGACAACCTCATCAATTGTATTACTGTCATATTTGTTGTAAAGATTGAATAAATCCTCATCCTGAAATCTTAAATACTCTGAAAATGAAAGGGAGAAAACATCGATGATGTGAACTCTTCCGGCAAGAGATTCTTCAACTTGTTGAATGATGTCCAGGCTTGAGCTTCCGCTGCAAATAATCTTTAATTTGGGATGAAGATCCGAGAGAAGTTTTACAATAGTCGAAATGTTATTTATAAATTGAAATTCATCGAGCAGTAAAAAACCATCTAATTCGGGATGTAGATTAATTTTAAGATAATTTTCCGCAGTACTTGCCTTTGCGAAAATTGCTGCGGCATCAGGCTCTTGTCCTAAAAGATATAGTGACGGTTTTTGTAATTTAAGATTTTTCAACAAGGTGGTTTTTCCGACTTGCCTCGCACCTATAAGAACAATGATCGGAACTAATTTAATAGACTGTTCTATTTGCTGAAGTAATATATCGCGACGTACAAACATATTTTTACAAATCTTTTGGGGTAAAAATAATCTATGCCGACATTTTTTGCAAACGTGTAAAAAAAGTGGCGATATTTTTTACATTAATGCTAAAAAACTCGCCATCAAACTCTTTTCTGCACATTAGCCCCTTCCAAGCGAAGGAGTTTGGATAATAATTTTAGGGCTAAATTACCACCTTTACTCGGTAAAAAAATAAGCTAAAACATATCATGAGTCTTCTCTAAAAAGGTATTTTCGTTAAGGAAATGTTTCGATTATTAAGAATATTCGAATATAAAATTTCTAAATATGACCTTTTTAGATACGCCTCATATCATTATTGCTAATAATTGATTTTCTCGGTCAGGCTTTCGTTGTCTAGCCTCACTATTCAGGGTGTTGCGGTATTATTGCAGTGTTGTGGAATTATTTCTGTATTTTTAAAGCGTAAAAACTAAACGGGGTTATGTTATGCTAAAAAAAATAGTCGTGATATTTTTTACGACAACGGGCATCCTGATTTGTCAATCTGCACATGATGAGCTTGTTCCGGTTAAACAGCTTATCCCTGATATAGTTCTGGATTTAAGATATAATACCGAGAACAATTTTACTAATCAAAAGCTTTACACTACCGATGAAGCATATCTTTCTTTAGGTGCGATTAACCGTTTGATATTAGCACAGGACTCTTTAAGGAAAATTATCGTTCATAACGGAAAAACTTATCCGAAAGGTATCGGAATAAAAATTTATGACGGCTATAGACCACGCGCAGTTCAATATTTAATGTTTGAAATTTTTCCCAATCCTGTTTATGTAGCCGATCCGGCGAGCGGCTCAATTCATAACCGCGGCGGAGCAATTGATTTATCTTTAGTAAATCTTGAAACAGGCGAAGAGCTGCCTATGCCAACCGAGTTCGATCACTTTGGAATTGAAGCGTCGCATTCGTACATGAACCTTCCTGCAGATATAATTGCAAACAGAACTTTACTGCGAAACATCATGACACTAGTTGCAGGATTGGTTTCTTATGATTCGGAGTGGTGGCATTATCACTATGCACCTTCGACAAGCTTTCCGCTTTTAGATTTTCAAATGAAGTAGGGGATACCATGCAAAAGATTTTATTGATATTTTTTTTAAGTATATCAATTCTATTTCCTCAGAGTGAGTTTATCGTAAACACCACTCTCGATACTACACAGAGAAGCCCCTCTATCGCAAAACAAAGCGACGGATCATACGCTGTAGCATGGGCTTCGATAAACCAGGTGTCGCCCAATTCAAAGAGCGATATTTATTTCCAAAGATTTGATGCAGACGATAATAAAATTTTCGATGAACAATTAGTAAATTCTCAAACAGAAGGCGATCAGGAAAAACCTGTAATTGCAGCTAGTCCCAATGGAGATTATGTAATTGCATGGGCATCGTATACTGATGTGACATCCATTTATGATATTAAAGTAAAAGTGGAGACGTTTCGGCTTCCACCTCTGCTGCTTGAGACGACTGCGAATACAACGACTATCCATACTCAATCTAATCCTGCTGTTGATGTCAGTTCGACTGAAGAAATTGTAGTTGTATGGGATTCGTGGTTTCAGGATGGAGGAGACAGAGGAATCTACGGACAAAGATTTTCACCTAATCTGATTAAAATTGGCGAAGAGTTTCAGGTTAATCAAACCACGGAGTACAGCCAGGCTAAACCGCGTGTTAAATATATGAGCGACGGTAAGTTTATCGTAATTTGGGAATCTTTCAAGCAAGATCATCAAGCTCTGGCAGGCTATGGAATGTATGGAAGAATATTTAATACAGATGGTTCGCCGGCAACTGAGGAATTCTTAATAAATACTTACACGGTTGATTATCAATGGTTTGGCGATCTCGATGTATTTGATGATGATTCTTTTGTGGTTGTATGGTGCAGTTGGGAACAAGACGGCGATGACGGTGGAATTTATTTCCAAAGGTTCGATAAAG
>CAZTDB010000186.1:4456-5490 GCA_964612385.1 uncultured Ignavibacteriaceae bacterium | reverse complement strand
TCACATCGTCTGCTGATAATTTAATTACTGATTCCGGTGCAGGGGCAACTGCTTTAGCTACCGGGTATAGGACATTTTCGCGATGCATTTCAGTAGATACTACTGGAAATCCGCTCTATACTTTATTTGATCATGCTGAGAAGCTGGGAAAATCAACGGGAATAGTTGCTACAAGTTCAGTAACGCATGCTACTCCTGCTGCATTTGTTGCTAAGGTAGAAGATAGATCACTCGAAACAAAAATAGCCGAACAGTTAGTCCAATTAAATATAGATGTAGTGATAGGCGGTGGACATAAATTTTTTAAGACCGTCGATCAAGGAGGTATCAGAGAAGACGGGTACGATCTTATCTCTTTTATTAAGGATAATGGATACAGCTACGTAGAAGATTTTACGAGTATTCAGCATTTGGATAAATCAACTAGATTCTATGCGCTGTTGAGTGTAGGGGGATTAGAAAAAGCTTCTGAAAGAGATTATACTTTAGGAGAATTAACCATTACCGCCTTATCAAATTTGAAAACCAATCCGGAAGGTTTTGTATTAATGATCGAAGGTTCGCAAATTGACTGGGCAGGACATGCAAATGATTCCGAATATTTGATATCCGAAATAACAGATTTTAATGAAGCTATTAAAGCATCACTTCAGTTTGCTAAAGAGGATCAAAATACTTTAGTAGTAGTAACGGCAGATCACGAGACAGGTGGTATGTCAATTACGGGTGGTGACCTGGATGGAAAAAATTTAGAAATTAACTTTTCAACAAAAGGACATACAGCAGACTTGGTTGGGGTTTTTGCCTATGGTCCAGGCGAGGAATTATTCAGAGGAATATATGAGAATTATATGATTGGCAGAAAGCTCTTCTATCTTCTAGATCCTCAATATATGTTTTAACCCATCGCAAAAAAATTTCAGATTAATCTTGACAAGTGCACATCCGTTCACTATATTAGTAGTGAACAATTGGACACTACTATGAAAAAAGTATTAACAGAACGTCAAGAACTTATCCTCGAATTCATAAAA
>CAZTDB010000186.1:0-4379 GCA_964612385.1 uncultured Ignavibacteriaceae bacterium | reverse complement strand
TAAAACAATTCAAAGAGGAAAGTGGTTATCCGCCCACTTTACGTGAAATTGGCAAAAATTTCGGTATTTCCTCAACTTTTGGTGTTAAACGCCACCTCGACGCCTTAGTAAAAAAAGGCTATTTAAAGATTGAAAGTAATGCCAGCCGGGGGATTTCATTCCAAAAGGAAGAGAATATTGAAACGGGAACTCAAGTAGTTTTCGAAAGAAATGAATTGTTTAACAAAATACCTGTTGTTGGGCGTGTGGCAGCCGGTATGCCCATTCTCGCCATCGAAAACATTGAAGGAAGTATTGTCATAGATTCATCATTCATGAAAAAGTCACGGGATTGCTTCGCGTTAAAAGTAAAAGGCGACAGCATGATTAACGCCGGTATTTTTGAGGGTGATCTTGTAATTGTTGCACCGCAATCCAATGCAATAAACGGCGAAATAGTTGTCGCACTCTTAGATGATGAAGCAACCATTAAGACTTATGAAAAAATCGGTAATACCATTCGGTTGATTCCGGAAAATGATAATTACTCTCCTATTGTTATTGATAATACAAAGAGCTTTTCAATTGCTGGTAAAATAATCGGCGTTTTAAGATGGTTTAATTAAAATCATGGAGTATAAGATGAAATCAGAAATATTTTCGAAAGCTATACACGAGAGAAACCAAATTAAATTTTTATATGGGTTAAGCGAAATAGTTTTAGATCCATATTATATCGCTCAGGAAAGAACAGGAAGAAAATTTATTTACGGGAGATTAAACAGCTCGAGCGAGATTAGAAAATTTGAGTACAAAAGAATTGCTAATATTAAAGTGCTTGAGAATAAAAAATTTTCACCCATTATTCCAATCATTTCTTTGGTAAGCTAAACAATGGAGACAGCCATGTTAAATATAGAAAAGAGAAAGTTTGTAGATTTATTGGTAGAGCAATTTTGGAGAAACGGCTATCTAACGGTAAGCCGGAAATTTGGAACTTACCTGCCCGAGCCTTCAAAGGTAGGCGGATTTGATGTAGATGTAATTGCCAAGCAAAGGAAGAAATATGCTATCGGTATTACTTTAACAGAAGAGGATTTCAAAAATCCAAAATTGGCAGAGAAAATTATTTTTCTATCTACCCGTCAAACAAAATATACAAATAACAAAGTGATGCTCTTCATTGGTGTTCCTGCTCAATTTGTAAAAAACGCCAAGTCGCTGATTGAATCATTAACCGAAGACGTACGAAAAAGCATTCGAATCTTTGAAATAGTGGAGCGAAGAGTCTCCCGACGAAGGGACAACATGAAAGGTCAGTCTGTTCTTTTCTCATAAATTCATGTCTGAATAAATTCTATTCAAATCTTCTCTGAATATTTCTGAATCGGGATAAAAAGTTTTTCGCTTTTACATAAATGACGTCATTCTCAATCCTGCATTTTCCACCCTAATTTTTCCCTTTTATTAATTCGATTAAGTGCATAGTTTTATGTAGTTTATAATGTTAGCCCGACGGCGGCAAGTTATTGAGTTTTCAATAACTTACCTTGACATTAAAGGGGCTTACGTTTAATTTTACACGCCTTATCAATATTAGGACTGAAGTTGGGTAAGTTACAATCGGAAGCCGATGTAAGATTACAGAATGCGCTTAAAGATTCGGGTGAAATTCCCGTACACATAGCAATCATAATGGATGGCAACGGACGATGGGCTCGCAAAAGAGGTTTACCCCGCGTTGCCGGGCATAAGCGGGGAGTAGATTCCGTTAGAGATATAGTTGAAGCCTGTGCTCAACTTGGTGTTAAATATCTAACCCTCTATACTTTTTCAACAGAAAACTGGAAGAGACCCAAAGATGAAGTTTCTACGCTTATGCGTTTACTGCTTCGTGCACTTAAAGATGAGACAGACGAACTAAATAAAAATGATATAAAGCTTACAACCATCGGCGATATCAAATCTCTTCCGCAAGATGTACAGAAAGAACTTGATTTTGCAGTCGAGAAAACTAAGAGCAATAAGCGCATGGTTCTTAATCTTGCTTTAAGCTACAGCGGAAGATGGGAATTGCTTGAAGCCATTAAGAAAATTGCAGCGTTAGTTTCCGAAGGTCAAACAAAGATTTCCGACATTGACGAAAATTATTTCGCTGCATGTTTAACTACGAAAGATATTCCGGATCCTGATCTGCTAATTAGGACAAGCGGAGAGTTCAGGGTAAGCAACTTCTTATTGTGGCAAATTGCATATACCGAATTTTTTATTTCAGATGCACTATGGCCCGATTTCAGGAGAAAGCATTTGTATGAGGCAATTAAAAATTTTCAAAGAAGAGAGCGAAGATTCGGTAAAGTGAGTGAACAAATTAAAAAGAAGAACAAAGGTTTAACGCATGCCCATAGCCTTCCTAAAGAAACCGTATAATATTATCTTAGTATTGTTCCTAATGCTGTTTTCAGCTTCCTATTTGCATGCCCAAATAGCAAAATCAACTTATAAAATTTTAGGGATATCTGTTGAGGGTAATAGAACTGCAGATGCAAACACCATTATTGCTAACAGTGGACTTAAAGTGGGCGACGAGATTCAAATTCCCGGTGATCAAACAATAAGTGCTATACGGCAGCTTTGGTCATTGAATATTTTCACCAATGTAGAAATTATTCAAGAAAGACAAATTTCCGAGGGAATTTTTCTTCTAATAAAGGTTCAGGAATATCCACGCGTTGAGCGAATCTTGTTTGAAGGGAACGATGCTTTAAGCGACAGTGATATTGAGAAGAATATTTCTTTTGTACCGGGGCAAACCCTTAAGCCTCAAGATATCGTTCGATTAGAGCAGCGCCTCATTAGTGCTTATGAAGAAGAAGGCTATCTTAATGCGTCCATATCTTCCAAACGATATGTCTACTTTACTGCCGACACAACTAAAGATGAAATAATTGTAATCTGGCGTAACGAGAAAGACCTCTCCGATGAATACAAGCTGCCTTATGAAAAAAGTAAAATGGTTTACTCCAGCTTAATTGATAGAATCAAGGATAGAATTCTTCTAAGACTTTTCATTGAAGAGAACGATAAAGTGATTGTTCGAAAGATTGAATTCAGAGGTAACGAGGCTTTTGACGACGGCGACTTAAAGAGTGAGATGGATGAAATTGAAGAATCGAAATGGTGGAAATTTTGGAGCAGTGCAAAGTTTGATAAGAAAAAATTTGAGGAAGATAAAAAAGCTATAATTGCATATTATTTAAAAAATGGCTACCGCGATGCAGAAATATTATCCGACTCACTCATTTATTTCAACAATAAAAAAGATTTGCACATAGTAATAAATGTTTACGAATGTCCGCAATACAAAATTAGAAATATAAAGTGGGAAGGAAACACAATTTACAGTGACGAAATATTGAACGAGCGATTGGAGCTGACAAAGGGAGATATATTCGATTATGAAAAATTCGAAAGAAATCTTCGCGGAAACGAGCGTCAATCGGATATTAATGCACTGTATCAGGACAATGGTTATCTTACTTTTAACCTAACTACTCAGGAATTGAAGGCGGCTGAAGACTCTATCGATATTATAATTCGTGTGGAAGAAAGGAATCAATTTAAAATCAGTAAGGTGGATATAGTCGGCAATACAAAAACTAAAGACAAAGTAATCCGCCGCGAGCTTTACACCGTGCCCGGCGATTTTTACAACAGAGCTTTATTGATTCGCAGCATTCAGCAGCTTGCTAACCTTCAGTATTTCAACGTAGAAAAGTTATACGGACCGCAGGGCATCTCCCATTCATTACCGAACGACAGCACCGTGAATATTACATTCGGTGTTGAAGAAAAATCGAGTGACTATCTAAATGCTTCGGTTGGCTACAGCGGAAGTTTTGGATTCAGCGGTGCAGTTGGTATTACTCTTACAAATTTTTCAATTGCTGAACCTTTCTCCCTTGGCGGCGGGCAAATTCTCAGCTTCAATTGGCAGTTCGGAGTGGGAAGCATCTATAGAACTTTTACGCTTGGATTTACCGAACCATGGTTGTTCGATACACCAACATTAGTCGGCTTTGAAGTTTTCGATACAAGGCAGCAATACATTTACGATCTTCGTCAGTCCGGAGGAACAATGCGCGTTGGGCGCCGGTTAAAATGGCCGGATGATTTTTTCTATGTTCAGGGTTTGTTTAGATATCAGTATAACAACGTTCTGGAAGGACAAAATTTTTATGCCGAAGGTAAAACTCAACAATATACTTTAGGTGCTACTATAAGCAGAAGAAATATTGACAACCCGATATTTCCATCAGCCGGCTCTTCGTTCGTATTAGACGGTGAAATTTCAGGCGGTCCGATTCTGCCCGGCGATGTTGATTATTTCAAATTAGGAT
>CAZTDB010000185.1:0-5515 GCA_964612385.1 uncultured Ignavibacteriaceae bacterium | reverse complement strand
TTTCGCCTTTTTTAATTCGCGCTCTGAAATTTTAGTTGTTTTAATTTTATTGAATTCTTTTAGAATTAGACTCATGGCTTTTTCTGTCATTTTTTCATTAGTCGAAAAATACACTCCAAAAGTAGAGACATCCTTGAACGAATTTAGGAATGAATTTACCTGATAAGCTATTCCGTTTCTTTCTCTGACTGATTGAAATAGTCTTGAGCTGCTACCTTCCCCGAGAATTTGATTTAAGAGTGCTATTTTTATTCTATGTTCGTCTCTAAAGCCGAGAGCAGTTCTGCCTATAATAGTGTGTACCTGTTGAATCTTTTTATCAATTAATTCAATCCTTGCCGGAGTTTTTATGTTACTAAAATACTTCCTACGGTTGTTAGAAATTCCTAAATCCTTTTGCAGATATTTATCCACAAGCTTAAGAACCTGCTCGTGTTCAACCGCACCGGAAACAGCTATGATAAGTTTATTACTACCGTACTTCTCTCTTATAAAATTGAATAAATCAAGCTGTGTGAAATTTAAAATGTTTTCTTGCTTTCCAATAATAGGAAGACTTAAAGAATTACCGGCAAATACTGCTTCTTCAAATTTATCAAATATTAATTCTTCAGGGTTGTCTTCAATGTCATGCAGCTCATCAATTACTACGCGGGCTTCTTTTTTTATTTCAGATGGCTTGAAGGCGGGAAATTGAATCATGTCCGATAAAACATTGAAAGTTCGTTCTAAATGATTGCTTAATCCCCTTCCGTAATAACAGGTATGCTCTTTTGAAGTGAAAGCGTTAAGATATCCACCGTATGATTCAATTTCAGTTGCAATTTTTTTTGCTGAACGATGCTTTGTTCCCTTAAAAAGCATGTGCTCAATAAAATGTGTAATTCCATTATTCTGAATAGATTCATCGCGCGAACCAACATTAAACCAAAAACCTAAAGAAAAAGATTTTACATAAGGGATTGTTTCTGTTAATACTTTAATACCGTCAGGCAGGATTGTCTTCTTATAATGGTTCAAAGCAGTAGATTATTTCTGTATGTTCTTTAAAAAATTGCGTTCAAATATAGATAAATGGCTTTCAGTAGTCAAGAAATGAAGAGGGGTGAATTGTAACAATTCATGCAAAAATTAAAGATTTAGTAAGGATTTAATTCAATCTAAAGTGAAGAAAAAATGCTTCAATTTATGAATATTCCATTGCCCATAAAATTATAGGACAGATGGATAAAGCCACATATATAGAGGATTAATTTATGAGGTTGACTAAAAAGTAGCATTGTCATTTTGATCTCGAATGCTTTTCATAAAGAACCTTCGGTCGGGAGAGAAATCTTTCATTTCGAAAAGATTTCTCTCCGAAGGAGTCCTTTGGACAGTCGAAGACTCCTTCGAAATGACAAAAAAGAACTTTTCAGAACGATCCTTTGGACTGGTCACCCTCAAATTGATAATTGAAAAAATGAAGTGTTTGATATATGAACATTCATTTAAGAATTGTCCAATAAGTCGGGAGATTTCATTTCGCCTGCTTTCTGCAGGCAGAAAGCAGCGGAGCGACTGAGATATCTTAGCTAAAATTCCTACGGATCCTTGTAAAATATTTCTCTCTTCGGTCGAAATGACAATAGCGCTTTCTGGACAGCCTCAAAAAGGAAAAGCTTGAACAACTTGGCTTTAGCCACACTGCCCAATTAAATTATTCAGAAATTAGAACCTACTTACTCTGTATAAATAACTAGTCCGCCGCTTACTGTTCCAATCCATTTGTTGCCTAAGCGGTCAACTTCAATTGCTGTTATGTAATTATCGGGCAGCGGTGAATTATCTTTAGTGAATATTTCGAATGCACCCGCGGAATACTTGTACAATCCTCCTCCCCATGTACCAATCCAAATATTTCCATAAGTATCCTCGGCTAATGATTCAATCCAATTTGAACGAAGCGGGGAATTACCGCTTTGAAAAATTTCCCATACTTTTCCGTCAAATTTTATTAAACCATCGATTGTTCCAACCCAAAGATTTCCTTGCTTAACAGGGAGTATAGAGATTACATGATTGGAAGGAAGTCCGGAGTTGTTTTTATTGTAAACTGTCCAATTGTTTTCGTCAAACTTTGCTAAACCGCCTCGATAAGTGCCAATCCATTTATATTTATGCTCATCAATTGCAACGGCAAAAACAACATTATCGGGAATACCAGAATTAGCCGGATTGTAATTCATCCACTTATTTTTTTCGAATTTAAATAAGCTTCCTTTATCATTAGCAGCCCAAATAACAAAGCCCTCTGCAGCAACGTCGATAAAAAAATCATAATATAGTAAGGGAGTATTTGTAGAATTGTAAGTCTTCCAGCTTTGACCGTTAAAGTTAGTTATTCCAAAAGAAGTCCCTATCCACTTTTCATTATTTAAATCCGATGCTATTGAATATACTTTGTTTTCCGGCAGATTCGAGTTTGAATAGTTGAAGACTGTCCAGCTTGATAAGTCAGTCTTTACCAATCCGCCGGCAAACGTTCCAATCCATGCAGTTCTTGTTTCATCGATATGAATATCCCAAATCCAATTATCGGGTAAAGAAGAATTTTCAGTATTAAATATTTTCCATTTTACAGGATCCTCAGTGAGAAGAATATCGTACACCAGTTTCATATCAGAATAAATTGCAAATGTAAATGTTGTATCTAAGTAGCCTAACCTTTTGATGGTAATATTATAAGAACCTTCATACAAACCGGTCAGACTATCGGGGGTAAGCTTGCCTGTGTTTCGTTCAAATATGAAAATAGATGCGTTATCGGGATAAGTGTTTATTATAACCGACGCATTTCTCGCAGCTATTCCGGTATGCTCATCATCTTTAGAAGGGGAGATTAAATTAACATCGCATGAATTAAAAAACGCTGGAGCTAATAGAATAAGCGTACGCGATAAAATACTTTTAACATAAAACATTTTTAAACATCATTTTAGAAGCCTGATCATTTCTTGGACAGCTTCTTTTAGCCCCACAAAAATTGCTCTTGCAATTACTGCATGCCCGATGCTCACTTCATCAATATCCGTAAGCTCCCTGAAAACTTTTATATTTTGATAATTCAAGCCATGCCCGGCATTAACACCTAATCCTAATTTCTTGGCATGTTTTGCTGCTAGCCTGATTTTTTCCAATTCATCAAATTGCTCTTCCTCTGAAAGTGCATTTGCAAAAACTCCGGTGTGAATCTCAATAAAATCGGCATCTACTTCAGCAGAAGCGTCTATTTGATTTATCTCCGGTTCAATGAAGAGAGACACTTCGATTTCAGATGAATGAAGCTCTTTAATTGCATATTTAATTTGATCGATGCTATCAATAACATTAATACCGCCTTCAGTAGTAAGCTCCTGTCGTTTTTCAGGAACGATGGTAGCTAACTCGGGACCCACGTCGCAGGCTATTCTGATTATTTCTTCCACGGCTGCCATTTCGAGATCAAGCTTTGTAGTTATGAGTTCCCGCAGCAATCGAACATCGCGCTCGTTTATATGTCTTCTATCTTCTCTAAGATGAACAACAATCCCATCAACACCGGCTTGTTCTGCTAACAAAGCTGCAGCAACGGGATCTGGTTGAAACTCTCCCCTTGCATTACGTACAGTTGCAATATGATCGATATTTAATGCAAATCTCATTTTATTAATCCTCAGAATAATGATTTTAAAATAGAAATAATAGCGTTTAATCCGATTCCGGATTCACCGGTTCGAAATCGCAAAGTTGAAATAAAATCCATGCTAAACATAACTCCCGCATGTGCAATAATGCAATAATAAACCGATCGGGTTCTAAGCGCTAAGATGCCAAGCGCAATTCCGGCAATTATAGCACCGAATGTTTCGAGCATAGGTTTGCCGTTATGCAATATTAAAAATGGTATCATCTGAATGAGCACTGAATAATAACCAAACTTCGGCTCAAGCCCGAAAAGCATAAACCCGCGCCAGATAAATTCCCATGAGAACATGTAAATGAGCATACCGGCTTGATAAATAAAAAACACTTTCCACAATTCCCTTGCCGGCTGCAGATGAGGATAAACTGAACTAAATGATGTATTACTAGAAACTACCCACACAAATGGTAACATTACGATCAAAAAAATTAATGTGTAATTTAACCCTGCTTTGTAATCTCCGAACTTCAAGCCAAAGCCAGATAATCTTTCTTTAAAAATAAATTTTATTATGAGAATTGGAATCAGAAACAGCGAAAAAAAATCGCCGAGAAACCAGTACAAATATTCAATAAGATATACATCGTGAGATGAAGAAAAATAATCGAATAAATTAAGCCGGAAAAACCTGCGGGAAGTAATGTACCATGAGATAGTTTGAATTACTGCGACTGATAGAAAAACCATTACTACCTTACGGTCGAGATTTCTAACAATTCTCCAAAGATCTTGTATCTCTTTTTTTAGATTCAATGTTGTCTTCTTTTCTGGTTTATTAAATTGTTATGACTTTAAAGCCTAAACAAAAATATAAATTTTCTTGGAATGATGGATTAGCTCTTTTTATTGGTCATTGCTGTTCAAAATGATTTTAGATTTAAAAATAAATTCAGAAAGTGAAAGAAATTATAACTTTTTACAAGCATCAACAAAACAATTCCTTCTATATCGCCCCTACCTGACGGCAGGTAGATAGGGGTAAGATGAAGAATCATTTTAGACAGATATGTTATTAGTGAATGAATACTCATAATAATTCCCAAAAACTTGACAAAATTTTTTAAGAACATTATATTAGCACTCGTTTTTTAAGAGTGCTAATAACGCATATCTAAATAATTAAAAAATAATAACTTAAGTGGAGGTAAAATCATGTCAAAAATAAATTTGAAGCCGCTTGCCGATAGAGTAATAATAAAGCCCAGCGAGGCTCAGGAAAAGACCAAGGGCGGTATAATTCTTCCCGATATCGCAAAAGAGAAACCAATCGAAGGAACGGTTGTGGCGGTAGGTCCAGGCAAAGTTACAGAAGAAGGAAAAGCAATTAAAATGGAAGTTAAAGAAGGAGACAAGGTTCTTTACGGCAAATACAGCGGAACTGAAGTAACCATTGACGGAGTTGAATACTTGATAATGAGAGAAAGCGACATTTTTGCAATCGTTGCTTAAAATTTTTTAACAAAAATAATGGAGGTAAAAAATGGCATCTAAATTAATTGAGTACGACAGCGAAGCCCGAACTAAGCTGAAGAAGGGTGTTGATAAATTAGCTAATGCAGTAAAAGTAACCTTGGGTCCCAAAGGGCGTAATGTAATTCTCGAAAAGAAATTCGGCGCACCTACTGTTACTAAAGACGGTGTTACTGTAGCAAAAGAAATTGAACTGGAAGACGCAATTGAAAATATGGGTGCGCAAATGGTTCGTGAAGTTGCTTCAAAAACAAGCGATGTTGCCGGTGACGGTACAACTACCGCTACTGTTTTAGCTCAAGCAATTTATCGCGAAGGATT
>CAZTDB010000184.1:0-5549 GCA_964612385.1 uncultured Ignavibacteriaceae bacterium | reverse complement strand
AGATTATTTGTTTCAGTTGCCGTAGTCCATTTCAATTCAACTACGCCGTCTTGAACTAAAGCGGCAAAAGATGTTAATTCAACCGGCACAGGTGCATCGGTAATTGTTATTTGAATAGGTGTGAGTCCTCCTGTTGGATTTACAGTATTAGCTCCGCTGGGCCAAATTCCATTATCATCTGTTGCAACAAGAGGAAAGATACTGCCATCGGCAAGTTCGCGTCGTTCAATCCTTTTTATTCCATTCGGAAGTTGATTCGGAATAATCGTTCCCCATGCGCCGTCAATATTATCAACATGATCGCGATAAAATTGCGCAATGGAAGTCACACCGCTTAAATCTACTTCATCGCTCTCGATGATTGCACCGGATATTGGTCTGCCGCTGCCCGCTTCGTAATCGTAAAGAAAAAGAAAATTCTTTTCGGGTGAACCGGAGAGTC
The DNA here is from genome assembly GCA_964612385.1 of uncultured Ignavibacteriaceae bacterium. Classification (GTDB taxonomy): domain Bacteria; phylum Bacteroidota; class Ignavibacteria; order Ignavibacteriales; family Ignavibacteriaceae; genus JAGUYG01. The sequence goes on along the minus strand of CAZTDB010000184.1, from coordinate 5,107 downwards.
CGAGGATTGCAGTACATTGATTAGGATTATTTTCTGTTCCGAAATCAAGAACTTTAACTGTATTTGTTGTAGTGAGATAAGTAACTGCAACGGTTCCGTCTGCTCCATCGTTCAAGCGTATCCTCATAAATATCTCATTGCCCGGAGTAAAGCGTGCATTGCCCGTTGGTTCTGTTATAAACCAGCCTGTATATGAACCAGAAGCATCTGTTGTGAATTGACCGTATGGTCCTGCATCCGTAAGGCTTGGAGATGAGGTTCTTGTAAAGGTATTATCGGCATTAACATAAATTACATTGCCTGCACCGTTTGTTGTGGGCCCGTCTGCCGAAGTAATCACTTGATTTATGAAGCGATATGCAGCGTTAGGTAATAGATTAAAAAGAGTAACCCGAAAAACATAGGGTACACGATTATTGTTCGTCCCGTTCAAACCTTGTATAAACTGAGGAAGAATTACTTCTGTCAAGCCTGGCAAATCCGCAGCCGTTACCGAGCCGTCGCACGTAACTGTTTGTTCATCCGCACCTCCGCCGGTATTAGTAATAACCTCTCCGTTGTAGTCGCCAACGGCTAAGCCTGCTTTTAATCTAACATAAACAGCTACAGGCTGGCTGGTGATTTCTCCGCCGGAATACGAAACGTTTAAAGCTGAAGCAAATGCAGAATTATCTAAAGAGACTTCATAACTTGTTGGCGCTGTAACAGCAATGTTTCCTGAACCGGATAAGTTAGCCCCGCTGAGTGTATATGATTGCGAAGCTGACGGACCGCTGCCAAATACATAAGTAAATCCTGAAAGTGTATTCGGGTTAACTTCTAACACAGGATTAGCGGTTGTTCCGGTTATTATGATATTATCAAACCGCCAGGTTCCACCCCCATAAGTGCTGGCAGGATTAGAAGCAACATATTCAGTTTCAGTTGTAAAATCGGATACAATTCTGAAAGCTGCATTGGGATTATTATTCAATCCTGTAAGTGATGAAAAATCAGCAGCTCTCGGAAACCAGGTATCTCCCGCATTAGCAAAATAAGCTTGTGCGTCGTACCAAATAGGATCGCCGACCACTACATCTAACGTGTACTGAAGTACTACATGATTTGCCGATGTATTACTATGCCGGTGATCCCAATTTATTTGAATATTTGTAAAACCGACAGTGCTGAATTCAATTTGAATTCCTGCAGTTTTAGGATTTGTTCCTTGTGCCGGATAAGTGGTTGTGTTCCAGCCTCTGCCGCCGCCGTTGCCGGTTGCGAACGTAGCGGTAGTTCCTCCAATAAGCAGAAGAGAGCCTGACCCGCTGCTTGGAGTAACAACGTCGCCTTCGAATGTCCACTCAACAATAGTAGTTTGAGCAGATAGATTCGAGAAAAATAAAACCATTATTAAAATTGTCAACAATGTGGTTAGTTGTTTTTTCATTATGCAATCAGTTTTTAATGATTTACTAAATTGTTTTATAGATAACGATTACTCACACATAAGCAAAAATGTAATCAAAATTATCATACCGCATATACCGGCAGCTAATTTCATTCATTCAAAAGATACAAATTATTGATCGAATCTTGTATTAAATTATCTTTAAGCTTTCCGGAAATTTTTATTACCTGTAATTACAACACTTGTACTTATCTTAACAGAACCATTTTTCGTACTAAAGAACTATTATTCGCCTCGAGACGATAATAATATATTCCGCTGCTTAAATTACTTGCCCCGAATTCAACGCTGTAATTACCGGCGGCTTGCATTTTATTTACCAGCACTATCACTTCTTTTCCCATTACATCAAACACTTTTAACGTAACAAAGCTGCTTACGGGAATTTGATAAGAGATAACTGTAGCGGGATTAAAAGGATTTGGAAAATTTTGATACAGCTTATAATCTTTTATTGTAATCATCTCATCTTCAACATCGGTCCCAGCATCATTCGGCTCACCACGGGTTATTACATTCAAAATTTGCCATTCGCCGCCATCGGGAATTCTTCCGTAAGATTGCGTAACATCTAAAGCGGGAAAGACTACATTATCGATTACACTCCCTTCGGCATCTTCAAGCCAAACCTCTTCACCGCCGCTCGATAATCCGAACCCGCTTGCATCTGCATCATCGGTTACTATTACATAAAATCCATCCGGTGGAATGACTGTGCCTGTTGGAAATTCTTTCTTTGGTTTTGTACCGGCATGTCCACCGTTATCATAAATCTTGTAACCGCTGATGTCCATCTGTTCGGAAGACGTATTATAAATTTCAATCCAATCGGGATCCTCGGCAGTGCCTCTCGAATAAATTTCGTTCATCTTAATGAATGAACTTAAAACAACTACGTTTGATTCACCGCGGGTTATAGTATTTAAGATTTGCCATTCGCCGCCATCGGGAATTCTTCCATAAGATTGGGTTACATCAAGAGCAGGAAAAACTACATTATCGATTACATTTCCCACAGCATCTTCGAGCCAAACCTCCTCACCGCCGCTCGATAATCCAAATCCGCTGGCATCTGAATCATCCGTTACTATTACATAAAATCCATCCGGTGGAATGATAGTGCCTGCTGAAAATTCCTTCTTCGGTTTTGTACCTGCTTGTCCGCCGTTATCATAAATTTTGTAACCGCTGATGTCAATCTGTTCCGAAGAAGTATTATAGATTTCAATCCAATCGGGGTCTTCAGCAGTGCCACGCGAATAGATTTCATTCATTTTTATATAAGAACTTAACACAACCACATTAGATTCGCCTCTTGTTATGGTGTTGAGTATTTGCCACACTCCGCCATCGGGAATTCTTCCATAGGATTGAGTTACATCAAGAGCAGAAAAAACCACATTATCGATTAAGTTTCCCGATGCATCCTCAAGCCATACTTCTTCACCGCCGCTCGATAAACCAAAGCCGCTTGCATCTGCATCGTCAGTTACTATTACATAAAATCCATTTGGAAGGATTACTGTACCTGCAGGAAATTCCTTTTTAGGTTTTGTACCGGCTTGTCCGCCGTTATCATAAATCTTATAACCGCTGATATCCATCTGTTCAGTTGAGGCATTGTAAATTTCAATCCAGTCAGGATTTTCAGCAGTGCCCCGCGAATAAATCTCATTCATCTTTATCAAAGAATTGGAAGAACCGCGAGTTATGATATTTAGGATTTGCCAGCTTCCCCCGTCAGGAATTCTCCCATAAGATTGTGTAACATCTAATGTAGGGAAAGTTACATTATCGATAATATTTCCGGCGGCATCTTCAAACCAAACTTGCTCACCGCCGCTGGATAAGCCAAAATCACTCGGGTCGCCTGTATTATCGGTTACAATAACATAAAAACCGTTTGGTGGAATAATTGTACCCGATGGAAATTCTTTTTTTGGTTTTGTACCGGCTTGTCCGCCGTTATCATAAATCTTATAACTGCTAATATCAACTTGTTCGGTTGAGCCGTTATAGATTTCAATCCAATCGGGATCTGCAGCAGTACCTCTGGAATAAATTTCATTCATTACTACAGATGACTGTGCGTAAAAATCGTTGATTAAAGCACCTGTGCAAAAAATTACTAAAAAGAATACGAAAAGCTTTCTCATATTACCTCCTATTAAACAAAAAATAAATCAATTTTTTATGACCAAAGTTCAATTCAATTTTGCTTTTGTTATTAGGTTACCTTAGGCAAATAAATTGAACATTCAAATGAGTCCTTTCCAAAGAATCTGTGATTGGACAACCACCAACCCAGGGGTGACCAAACAGTATTTTTTTTGTGATTCTTAGTGAATTTGTGACTTAGTGGCAAATAAAACCTATTTCTTCGATGAAAATCAAATCGCCAGCCACTAAGACACTAAAACACAAAGTTGCACAATTAACTTTTCGGAACGATCGAGACTGTGTAAAAAGTGTTTCTGTCATTTCGATCCCGAATACATTTCATAAAGAACCTTCAGTCGGGAGAGAAATCTTTTCCGAGTATCCATAGGAACTTACGCTTAGATTTCTCTCAGAAGATTTCTCTCCGAAGGAGTCCCTTGGACTGTCGCTCCGCTCCTTCGAAATGACATTTTAGGGTTTTTACACAGTCTCGATACTTTGGATTGGTCACCCTCTGGTAAAGGAGATGTCCAAAGAACTCTTCGAAAGTTTTTCAAATAAACGAAAATTTCTGCGTAACATGAGTAATTAATTCTCATATCGCAGAAATAACTCATGGTTTTTGAAACACATACATTTTACTATCTGCATCGCAAACTATATACATTTTATCTCCAACGATGGTAATTCCTTCACCCTTGGAAAAAGAAATAAGCCACTGAGAAATAAGAACCCCGTCTCGTGACAGCTTCAATACTTTTTTTGACTCATCGCTTACGATCCAGAAGCAATCACTCGATTCTTCATAATATATATCGGAAATATCCGAAGTATAATTAATTTCCTTACGCCATAATTCAACTAAATTGTTGAATTCTAAAATCATGGCAGGGAGCTTTTCGTTTATAACAAAAAGATGACCGGTTGAATTATCTACTGTTACTCCTTCAAGTGCATTATTAGGAAGAGTTGCAACATTAACCGGAAAGGAAGAGAGGCGGTTCCCATTTAATGAATAACTTGTTATAAGCTGATTTCGCTCCTCTGCCACGAAAATAGTATCGCAATTTTTTGATAAAGCAATTCCCTCCATATCAGAGCTTGTGGTCGGAATTGTTTTGATAACAACTCCCGCAAGATCGGTTTCAAAAATATCCGGCAAGCCGTCAGAAACTATAAACAAAGTGTTACTCTTTGAGCAATAAGCTATACCTGATGGTTCGGGAATATCCAGATTTATAACAGCTAAAGGTTTTAATGTAACAATGTTATCCGGTGTTTCGGCAGAAGCCGGGTCGCTTCGGGAACAACCCGGCAAACTAATCATCGCAAAAAGTATCAGAGAGAAAAATAATTTTATCATTTCAATGCAATTACCTAAATGTTTTTAGCTGAACTATTACAAACAAATCCAGCTCTTTATTGATTAAGGTTGATTTGCAGTACCTCGTGTTATTGTATTTAATAGCTGCCAATTCTGGTTGCCGTCCGGATATC